>JANONS010000128.1:0-2813 GCA_031420915.1 Armatimonadota bacterium | reverse complement strand
GCGCCGGCCGGAAGGGTGACGATTCTTTGCAGCACGAACCCAGCGTGGTGCGACGTCGTCAAGTCCGAGTTCCCTAAGGCTACGGGGATCGCACTTGACGACCTACGGCTCAGCTCGGGTGAGGCGCTGGCGCGTCTGCGGGCAGAGCGGGCAAACCCGTTGATCGACGTATGGTTTGGAGGGACGGGGGACCCTCACATCGTCGCCAACGAGGAGGGCATCACCGAGTTCTACCGGCCAAGGGTCTGGAACGACCTGCGGGAGGAGTTTCGGGAGGCCGTGGCGGGGAAGTACATTCCGTTGTACGCGGGGATCCTGGGCTGGGCGCTCAACGAGCGGGTGCTCAGGGAGAAGGGAGCGGCCGTCCCCCGCACGTGGCGGGATCTGGCGGAGACCCGATACCGCGGCCTGCTGGCGTACCCGAACCCGAATACCTCGGGGACAGGCTACACGATGCTGGCAACCCTCGTGCAGCTCTACGGGGAGGAAGAGGCGTTCGCCCTCCTCAAACGGATCCACCGCAACGTGGCTCAGTACACGCGCAGCGGCGCTGCGCCGGGACAACTCACCGCTCGCGGAGAGCTGGCCATCGGTGTCACCTTCATCCATGACGCCCTCGATCAGGTGCTGCAGGGATTCCCCATCACCTACAATGCGCCAACCGATGGCACGGGCTTCGAGATCGGCGGTCTGAGCCTGGTCAAGGGTACCCGCAATCGGGAGAACGCGATCGCTTTCATTGAATGGGCCCTGAGCCCGGAGGCGCAGCGCCTCGCCGCGGAGCAGGGACAGTCGTATCAGATTCCCTCCAACAGTAAGACCTCGGTGCCCCGCGTCGCGCCTCGGTTCCAGGACTTCAGGGTGATCAAGTATGACTTCCTGAGGTACGGGCAGGCGGCGGTGCGGGAGGCGCTCGTCAGACGGTGGACGCGGGAGGTCGAGCCCCTGCCTAAGTAGTGGGGCTCTGCCATGGCTCGGGCGCTGAGCGTTCCGGCGGCGAAGGTCGCCCCTAACCTGACGCTCCTGATGTGGGGAGGGATCACCGTGCTGGGATCCCTCCTCCTGCCGTGGTTCCGGGAGGGCCGGGATCTCTTCACCTTCATGCCGGGCGCGATGGGCCTGGCCCTGCTCCCCCGTTCCCTGCTGATGGCGGCGATTGCGGCCACCGCCCTGCTGGCCGCGGCCATTGGCGTCGCACCCCTCCCCAACGCGGACCGCGGCCGGGCAGCGGTGGTGGTGGGTGCCGTGGGGTCCATGCTGGCTGTCGCCCACCTCCTCGCCACGGGGCAACCCTTCGGGGGAGGGGCGGTCGTCGGCATCCTGGGGTTCCTCTCGGTGCTCGGGACCGGACTCGCCATCTCGGGGATCCTGCGGGCCGACGCCTTTCTCGCGAGCAGCATCCTCTGGGTCTCGGCCTTTGTCGTGGTGTTCATCCTCTTCCCCCTGTGGGCCGTGCTGAAGGCCAGCGTTGTGGTGCAGGGGCGCTTCACCCTGGCGGTCGTCGTGGACACGCTGCAATCCCCCGGATTCCTCCTTGTCAACAACCCGGCGACTCCCCGCAATGAGATCACGATCGCGATCACCGCGGGTGCGGTCGTAGCGAGCGTGGTCGCTGTCGGATTCCTCCTGGCGGGCCGCCGCTGGCGGGCTTTGCTGTGGGGCGCGGGGGCCGGGTTGGGAGGCGGGGCGCTCGTCGCCCTCTACCTGGGACACGGGGCGCTGCGCAACAGCGTCCTCCTGGCGATTGTGGTCGGGGTGCTCTCCACCGCACTGGGCTTCGTCTTTGCTCTGCTGGGAGAGCGGTCCCGGCTACCCACACGTCGTCTGCTCGGACCTTTCTCTATCCTGCCCATTATCACCCCACCCTTTGTCCTGGGCCTGGCGATGATCTACCTGTTCGGGCGCAGGGGTTTCGTGACACACGAATTGCTCGGGCTGTCCACCGGCGTCTTCTTCGGCCCGCTCGGGGTCGCTATCGCGCAGATCCTGGCCTATTCCCCTATCGCTTATCTGGTGCTCCAGGGCGTCGTGCAGGCAATGGATGTGGCGCTAGAGGAGGCGGCCGAGACGCTGGGGGCCTCGCGCTGGCAGAGTCTGCGCACCGTGGTCTGGCCGCTGGCCCGGCCGGGGGTGGCCAACGCCTTTCTCCTGGTGGCCATCGAGAGCCTGGCGGACTTCGGCAACCCCATCATCCTGGGAGGAGGGAAGCAGTTCCTGGCCACTGAGGTGTTCTTCGCCATCATCGGCCGCTTCAACCCCGGCGAGGCAGCGGTGTACGGCGTCGTCCTCCTGGCCATGACCCTGAGCATCTTTCTCCTGCAGCGTTACTGGATCGGCCGGCGGTCGTACGTCACCGTGACGGGCCGCCCCTCCGGTGGTCGACCGCTGCCGCTGCCCCCGGCAATGGATTACGCCGTCACAGCTGTGTTTCTCGTTTGGATGGTGTTGATCGTCGCCCTCTACGGCTCGGTGTTTGCAGGGAGCGTCACGAAATTGTGGGGGTTTGACTACACCTTCACCCTGAAGCACCTACGGGACCTCTCTCCCCAGGGGTGGAACGTCTTTTGGACGACCACGCGGCTGTCGGACTACGCCGCGATCCCCTCGACGCTGTTGGGGTTTCTCATCGGATATCTGGTGACCCGCGTGGAGTTTCCCGGCCGCGGCGCCCTGGAATTTGGCTCGATGCTGTCCTTCGCCGTGCCCGGGACGGTCATGGGGATTGGCTACATCCTGGCCTTCAACCAGGGGGCCCTGCTCCTGACCGGAACGCCAGCGATCATCATCCTTGCGTTCGTCTTCCGCAACATGCC
>JANONS010000127.1:0-5847 GCA_031420915.1 Armatimonadota bacterium | reverse complement strand
CTCGAGGCGCAGATCGCGCTCGCCGGAGCGGGGGTGCGGGGGTCGGAGGCGGCGCTTGAGCGCGTGAAGCAGGAGATCATTCTCAACACCAAACTGGCCTACTTCCAGGTGCTGGTGGCACAGGCCGGCGTGGAGGTCTCCCAGCGGATGCTGGCGCAGGCAGAGGAGACGCTGCGGATCGCGCAGGCCCGCGTGCGCGCGGGCGCCTCGCCGCGCTTTGACGAGATCCAGGCGGAGGTCAGCGTCGCCAACGCCCGGCAGGGGCTGGGTCGCACCCGCAACGGGGTCCTGGTCGCGACGCAGGGGCTGGCTGCGGTGATGGCCCTCCCGGTGGACACCCCATTGCGCCCACAGGAGTCCATGGAGGTGGTGCCGGTCACGGCCGCGGTGGGGGACCTGCTGGCCCGGGGGTTTCAGGAGCGGCCGGAGCTTGCCGAGCACCAGGCTCGGGTGGAGGCCGCCCGCGCGGCGATCGAGCTGGCCCGAGCCGGGGCGCGGCCGGTGGTCGGGCTGGTGGGGCTCGTCAGCGGCATCGGCACCTCGACCAGCAGCATCGGTGTCGGGTGGAGCGTCACGCTCGCCGCGACCTTCCCGCTCTTCGACGGGGGCGTCACGGCGGAGCGGATCCGGGAGGCCGAGCTGCGGCTCGAGCAGTTGAAGGTGGTGGAGGCCCAGTTGCGGCAGCGGATCGAGCTGGAGGTGCGCCAGAGCGTCTTGAACCTCGGCGCAGCGGGCGAGGAGCTGGCGGCGGCCGCCAAGACGATCGAGCAGGCGCGCGAGGCTCTGCGCATCGCCCAGGGGCGTTTCCGCGAGGGGGTGGGGACGAACCTGGAGGTGATCTCCGCGCAGGCCGCTCTCGCCCAGGCGGAGGCGGCGCGGGTGCAGGCGCTCTTTGCTTTTACCACGGCCCGGGCGCAGCTGGAGCGCGCGGTGGGCGGGCCGGTGTAGCGCCGTCCGCCGGTCTACGGTTTCGCCTTCGGGCCACTAGACCGCCGGCGATGACGACGATGATCACGACCCACAGCCAGCGTCTCATGCGTCCTCCTTGAGCACGATGTTGCATCAGCCCTCCACTACGACGGCCGCCTGTGCCCTAAAGTTTGACCAGATCGATGAGCAGCGGGAGGACGTCCGTTCCGCGGAGCGTCCCCAGTGACCCCCTGGCCGCGTCCTCCTCCGTGAACCGCGCGAGCCCGTCACTCCCGCTGCCCGTAACCAGCAGAGGGACGGGATCGGCAGTGTGGGCGCGGGGTTCGCAGGGGGTCGCGTGATCGGCGGTCACCGCCCAGATCCAGCCACCGGGAGCGGCGTCGAGGAGCGGTCCGAAGAAGTCGGCGTCGATCCGCTCGATGCTCGTCCGCTTCCCCTCGTAGTCGCCGTCGTGCCCGAATTCGTCGGGCCCCTTCAGGTGCAGGTACATCCCGTCGTACGCGTCGATCGACCGCAGCGCCGTCTCAGCCCAGGTCCGATACCCGCGGCCCGGTGGGATCTCGACGACGTCCATCCCCAGGGAGCGCGCGATGCCCCGCTCCACCGGCATCTCTACGACGCACGCCAGCCGGACGCCGAAGCGCTCGGCCATGCGTGGCACCTGCGGCAGATGGTCGCCCGCGTCGCGCAGGAGGATGCCGTTCGCCGCAAGACCCCCCGCGGCCCGCCGCCGTGCGTTCACCTCGTGGCCGTCCATCACCTCGCGACTCTTGCGCGTGAACTCGTTCACCAGTTCCGCCGCCACCCAGGCCTCCGCGCTGTCGTCGAGCGGCCTGCACTCCTCCACCTCGCTCCCGACCACGGCCTTCGCCACCCCAAGCCCGCCGATGCGGGCGTACGCGGGGTCGGTGTTGGTGATCGCGGCGGAGAGGCGGCCCTCTTTCGGGTAGAAGACGACGGCGCACCGATAGCCCACCGTGGCGCGGACGGTGAACTCCGCTGGCGAACTTGTGAGACGGACCTGGGTGTTCACGGCCTCGGCCAGCGCGGTGGTTTCCTCCGACGTCAGGTTGCGTCCCGCCCGTCGGTCAACGATGCGCCGCCCTTTGCCGAGCGCGGTGAAGTTCCCTCGCAGCGCGAGATCCCCATCGTCGAACGCCATATCCGCGCCCAATGCCTCCAGCGGCCCCCGACCCGCATGGTAGGTGTGCGGATCGTATCCCAGCATCGCCATGACCGCCACGTCCGACTCCGGCGCGATATCCGGGCCGACCGTCTGGACGAGACCCAGTCGACCCTCCCGCGCCAGCCGGTCGAGGTGGGGGGTCCGTGCAGCCGAAAGAGGCGTGCGCCCGCCGAGCGCCGCGATAGGCCGGTCGCCGACGCCATCGAGGATGACGTAGAGAATTTTCTTCATGCTCCGCTTCAGGGTACGTCAGGGGAGCGATCCCCGCCAGAGGTCAGCGAAGTTCGTGCAGACGGTGCAGCAGCCCCCCGCTGAAGGTCCCGGTGCATACCTCTTCGGCGGGACCGGTCAGCCGGATTGCCCACGTTTCGTCGACCGCGACAGACAGAGACCCGCCGGGCATCGCCACGGTCACGGCCGGATCCACACGCCCCAGACGGACGGCCGCGGCCGCTACTGCGCAGGCGCTGGTCCCCGAGGCCTGCGTCTCCCCGGCCCCCCGCTCCCAGATGAGGATGTCGAGGAGGTCCCGACTCACGACCCGGGCCAGCTGCACGTTGGTGCGGTGGGGGAAGTGTGAGTGCGTCTCCAGCCGTGGACCGAGGCGGCGCAGGCGCTCGACGTCCAGCGCGTCCACAAAGACCACGCAGTGGGGATTGCCGACCGAAACGGCGGTGATGCGGACGGTCTCGCCATCGACGACCAGTCGCTCATCCACAACCTCCCGCGGCGGCCCCGCCATGGGGATCTCGGCACTGTGGAAGGAGGCCCGGCCCACGTCGACGGTGATCGCTATCACCTGCCCCTCATGGACCTCCAGCGCGGCGCGCGCGATCCCTCCCATGGTCTCGACGGTGAAGGTTCGCTTCCTTGTATAGCGGTGATCGTAGAGGAACCGGGAGAGAATGCGCAGGCCGTTGCCGCTCTTCTCCGCCTCGCTGCCGTCGGGGTTGAAGATGCGCACGCCGAAATCGGCCGTCTTCGAAGCGGTAAGCGCGAGGATGCCGTCCGAGCCGATCCCCATGTGGCGGTCACAGATCGCCCGGATGGCGTCGGACGTCAGCGGAAAGGAGAGCGCCTGTGGATCGACGATGAGGTAGTCGTTGCCCAGGCCGTGGCCCTTGACGAACCAGTCGCGCGCCCGCGCACCTCGTCTCCCCTTCATTGAGGCGCCGCCTTCAGCTCGATCGCCTTCGGAGGGCACAGGCGATCAGGCGGTCAAGCAGCGCGGCAAAGTCGATCCCGGAAGCACGCGCGGCAAGGGGCAGGAGGCTCACCTCCGTCATCCCCGGAATCGTGTTCACCTCCAGCACGATGACCTGCTCCCCCCGCACGAACATGTCGACGCGGGACATATCCCGGCAGCCGAGCACCTGGTACGCCCTGACCGCGAGCGCTTGGGCCCGCGCGGCGATCTCCTCCGGCAGGCGCGCCGGGCAGATCTCCTCGCTGGCTCCCGGCGTGTACTTGGCCTCGTAGGTGAAAAACTCCCGCTTCGGGACGATCTCGATAAGGGGGAGTGCGTGGGTGCGACCGGTGGAGGGGTCATCCAGCACCCCGCAGGTGATCTCCGTCCCCTGGATGTACTCCTCAACCAGGGCGAGGTCCCCGTAGCGGAACGCCAGATCGAGCGCGGGGGCGAGTCCCTCAGGATCCCGGACGATCGTCACCCCGATGCTCGAGCCGAGGGCGTTCGGCTTGACGACGCAGGGATAGCCGAGCGAACTCGCGACCTCTGCCTGCAGCGTCTCCGATTCGTTGCTGGAGCGGTCCCGGCCGGCAAAGCGATCACGGCTGACGACCAGGTAGGCGGGCACAGGAATGTCGTTGAACCCGAACAACTGCCGGCTGCGGAGTTTGTCCATCGCCAGCGCGCTGGCCAGGACACCGGAGCCGGTGTAGGGGATGCCGGCGAGTTCCAGCAGACCCTGCACTGTGCCGTCCTCCCCGTAAGGACCGTGCATCGCGATGAGCACCACGTCGATCGGTCCCTGCTGGATCACCCGGTCAATGCCGATCGTCTCCGGCTTCGCCGGCACGAGAGCCTGTTCCGGCGTTGACCTATCCGCAAGGTGCGTGGTCGATCCCTCCGCCAGTTGCCACCGCCCATCGCGCAGGACCTCCACCGGAAGAACCTCATACCGACGTGGATCGAGGGCCGCCATGATGTTACGTCCCGTGCCGAGCGAGATGTCGCGTTCCGGCGATGGCCCGCCCATCAGTACCGCCACGCGGAGCCGGCTCATGCCGCAGTCGCCGCCAGCCGTTCCCGCAGCAGCGCCACCGCCCCCTCGCTCAGGACGCTCGCAAACGGGATCACGCGCACGCGCGGCGGGATCAGCCTCCGCAACCGCTCCAGAACCTTGGGTGAGGCGAGCAGGACCTCGGCGCGGGCGAGTACCGCCTGCAGGCGCTTCCCGTCACCGAGCGTCGCGGTCAGCAGGCGCGGTCGCCGCAGGCCCACGGCGCCGAGCGAACGCGCCTTGCTCCGTACCCCCTCCTCCGTCGCGCACACGAGGGCCACCCGTGCGCGCCGCGGCAGACGGGCCACTTCCTCGAGCGTTCGAAAGTCGGGCAGGGCGACCAGGCCCACAACCTCGGCCGCCGGAGCCTTCCGCTGTACCTCCTCAATATGGAAGAAGGTCGTGACGAGCAGGTCGCACCCCCGCGCCGCACGTGGGAGGCGGTGCAGCAGAATGGGACGAATGGGCAGCCCCACCTCCCGCTCCAGCAGCCGGCGGAAATACGCGAGGTCGACCGTGTTACACTCAACAAAGCCCACCCGCCGCCGTCGAAGGGGGCGGACGCGGGAGTGCATGGCCAGCAGCGTCTGCAGGTCGGCCCGAGTCAGCGCCTGCCGCTCGGCCTCGACAAGCAGGCGGTCGAGGAGGGCGGCCAGCCCGGGGGTCACCGCTGACCCGCGGCGGACAAAGGTGCCCAGACGTCCTCGTGTGGCGAGGTAGCCCTCCGCCTCCAGCTGCCGGTAGACCTGCGCAACGGTGTTGCGGTTGACCCGGAGAAAGGCGGCCAGCTGCCGCACCGGGGGGAGACGATCTTCCTGGCGCAGTTCACCTGAGAGGATTCGGTAGCGCAATTGCGCTTTCAGTTGATCACCCGGCGCGGGATGGCGGGCGCGGGTTCTGCGGGGGGCGCCGGACGCGCGGCGGGGGGGGCGGCGTGCGCGGCGGATCGTGAGGGCGGGGCGACCGGTGATGATTGACATATCTCTGCTATGACAATTCGTGGCGGGCACCCTGAACTCCTCCGTGGGATCATCTTCGATCTATTCGGCACCCTCATCGTGCCCGATCGCTTCGAGGAAACCAACATCGCTCACCTGCTGGAATGGGCGGCCGTGCGAGGGCTACCCGTCAGCCCTGACGCGACGCAGGTGGTGGAAGAGGCCTCCACCTGGATGTGGCAGGAAACCCGCCTCACCGGCCGCCAGGTCCTTCGCCGCGAGGCGCTCGCCCGGGCCGCGGACCAACTGGGATGGCCCACAGAGGAGGCGTTCCTCACCGAGGCGACGCGGGTCTTCTTCACCCCGGAGGTTGGGACGGTGCGCGCCTTTCCGGAGGCCGTGGCGGCACTCGGCGCGCTGGGGCAGATGGGACTGCGGCTCGGGCTCGTCTCCATTGCCAGCGACCACGGCCTGGTTGAGCGAGTGCTCGACCGAACGGGCCTCGCGCCCTACCTTGATCCCGTGGTTTCCTCAGCGGGCTTCGGCCGGG
>JANONS010000126.1:0-2416 GCA_031420915.1 Armatimonadota bacterium | reverse complement strand
CGGCCGCGCGGCGAGCTCGCATTGCGCCAGCGGAAAGAGCCGCAGGATCTCCATCCGCCCGGCCAGCGAGTCGGCGAGCTTCGGCACCAGGAGCACGTTGGCCGAGCCAGTGAGGAGGAATCGCCCCGGGGTGCGGCGGCGCCCTGGGGGTCGGCTGATTGCAAGGTTATGTGCCGGCCGCCTGAAATCTTGCCGGCCGGCCGATCGAAAGACTGCCGCCATCGGCTCGGACGCCCTCCGCGGCGACCATCAGCAGGCGCATGCCGCGGGGAGCGGCCCGTCACGCGACGGCCCACTGGATCGTGAACAGCCGATCGGTCCCGGTCTGCGCCAGCCGCCGCTTGTCTTTGAGCGCCTTCTCGGCTGCGAGCACCATGTCGTCGGCCCACTTCTCCAGCTTGGCGCGGGCGTCGTTGAAGTGCTTGCTGTTCTGCTCCAGCGAGCGGCTGACGGTCGCCTGGGCGTGGCGGCCGGACTCGGCGGCCAGACGTCCGTCTACTGCGGCGGGAACGTCAGTCATCCCTTCCACGTGCGCCGGGAGGCCGAAGAGCATGCTCCTCGCGCTCGAAGGAGTCGATCACGAGCTGCGTCAGGGTCAGGTAGCCGCTCCGCCCCTTGAGCGCCTCGACCACGTGCACCCGCGTCGGATGGCGCGTCACGTCGAACACCACCCGCGCGGGCGGCACCGGGATCCGCTTGGCCTCGTCCACGACGTGCTCGCCCAAGGGATGGGAGAGCCGGTAGAGGAAAGTGTCGCGCTCCTCGCCACCCGTCTCGGCCGCGCGCGGCCCGGACTTCGAGATGAGGTGGTAGCGGCCGCGCGCGATGGCAACCCCGCGCACCTTGGGATGCGCGACGCGCGCGTCCCCTGGAGAGCGAAGTTAGCCGCTCACCGCTAGGACCTTGGCCGCGTCGCGCGTCGCGAGTTCTGCCAGCGGCACGACGTCCACGCGCCGCTCGAGTGGGTAGCGCCGATCACCGGGGTAGAGCACGGTGAGGCGCCTGAGGCCGAGATCCTCGAGCGCGATGCGCATTGAGGGCGTGAGCCGCGGCGCGTCCTGAAACTTCACCTCCACGCCGTACCGGCGACCACGCACGAAGAGGAGCAGGTCCAGTTCTGCGCCGGTGTGTGTGGCCCAGAAATACGCCGCCTCGGGCCGGATTGTTCTCAAGGCCTCCTCGATGGCGAAGCCCTCCCACGAAGCGCCTGCCTTGGGATGAGACAGCACTTCCCGCTCTGTGGCAAGGCCCAGGAGTGCGTGCAGCAGGCCGCTGTCGCGCAGGTAGACCTTCGGCGACTTGACCTGGCGCTTCTTGAGGTTCTCGTGCCACGGCCTGAGCTGCCGGACCATGAAGAGTCCGGTGAGGATGTCCAGGTACCGGCGCGCGGTTGGCTCGGTGACGCCGAGGGAGCGGGCCGCCTCGGCCGCGTTCCAGATGCCGCCGTGGTAGTGCGCCAGCATGGTCCAGAACCGGAGCAGCGTGGGGGCCGGGATCGTGATGCCGAGCTGCGGCAGATCGCGCTCGAGGTAGGTCTGGATGAACTGCTGGCGCCAGACGTAGCTCGCCCGCTCGGAGCGGCCCAGGTAGGCGGGCGGGAAGCCCCCGCGCCGCCAGAGCCGCTGGAGCGTCGCGGGATCTGCCCCCAGCTCGTCCGTGCCGAACCCGCTCAGGGTGACGGTCTCGATCCGTCCCGCGAGGGTTTCCGACGACTGCCGCAGGAGGTCGGGGCTGGCACTCCCGAGGATGAGGAATCGTGCCCGCAGGGGGCGGCGGTCGGCCAGGATCCGGAGGATCGGAAAGAGGTCGGGCCGGCGCTGGATCTCGTCAATGACCACGACCCCCCGGAGAGGCGCCAGGGCCGTCATCGGCTCGGCAAGCCGCGCGAGACTCGTGGGGTCTTCCAGGTCGAAGTAGGCGGGCGAGTCCGGGGGCACGATCCGGCGGGCGAGCGTGGTCTTGCCGGCCTGGCGGGGGCCCACGAGAGCGGTGACCCGGCTCCGTTTCAGGGCAGCGCGGAGTTCGGCGAGCCGTCGCGACCGTTCGATCATGCCTCTACGGTACCATGAAAATCGAAAATAGAGAGTTCGATTTTCATGGTGTGTCGCCCACATCATCGCGAGCTGGCGTCACAGCCCGCTGTCGCAGCTTGTCACAGCTCCTTTCCCGGGTCCCTGGTACGCTTCTTCGGCCTGTGTTCGGCGACCTCGCCGATCGTGGCGCGAGTCCAGTCGCAAGTCTGTCGCAAGTTCACCTAAGCCCATTTCCCGCAAGGTATTGCAGGCGGTTGGTCTGCCCCTCCGTCACCAGGAGGCCCTTCTCGACCAGCTCCCTGAGGTCCCGCTGGAGCGTCCACCGGTTGGCCCCGGGGCAGAGGGCCTGGTACTCCTGGATCGTGAGCCGGCCGTGTTCGAGC
>JANONS010000125.1:0-3287 GCA_031420915.1 Armatimonadota bacterium | reverse complement strand
CGGTCGACGCGCCGCTCGCCGCTGGCGACGTGGCGTTCACCTATGCCGCCCCATCGGCGCTTCCCCCCGGCACGGCGGTGGTCGCGCCGCTACGCACTCGACTCACCCTGGGCTACGTGCTGGGTCCGGCCACAGAAGCCGATCGCCTGCTTCGCCCCCTGATCGCCGCGCTGCCTGAGATTCCTCCGCTGCCCGCGGATCTGATCGGGATCGCGCAGTGGATGGCCGAGCGGTACCTCTGCTCGATCGGGGAGGCTCTGGCGGCGATGCTACCGCCTGGCCTGATGGGAGACGCGCGGGTTCACGTGACCCCGGCGGAGGGGGTCACCGCGACGCGAACGCTCCGGACGCTCGGACGCCGCAGCCACACCCTCACCGGCCTCCGGCGTGCGCTGGGCCCGGGCGCGGCAGCGACGCTCCAGCAGTGGGTGGCGGAGGGGATCATCCACTTAAGTGCCGCCTTCCCGCCCCCACAGGTGCGCCCGGTCCCTTCCCTCCGGCGCATCCGGCTGAACGTGCACCCCAGTCTGTGGTCTCCATCTCCCGATGGCGCGCGCTGCCTGCTGCTCTGGGGCGGGGAACGGGAGGGGACCTACCTGGCGGCGGTCAGCGACACGGTCCGGCGGGACCGGCAGGTGCTGGCGCTCTTTGCCTCAATCGCTGAGGCAGAACGGTTCGCCGCGCGCGTTCGGGAGGTCCTCGGCCTCGAGGTCACCCTCCTGCACGGCAACCTCCCCGATGCCGAGCGACTGGGGCGGTGGCTGGCCATCCGCCAGGGGCAGACGGCGATTGTGGCCGGCACGCGCGCCGCGGTCTTCGCACCGCTCGCCCACCTGGGGCTCGTGGTGGTGGATGAGGAGGGCGACATCGGTCATCGGGAGGAGCGCGTCCCTCGCTATCATGTGCGGGAGGTCGCGCGCCGGAGGGCGGCGGGGATCGACCTCCTGCTGGCGGACGAGGTTCTCTCGATGGAGACATATGCCCTGCGAGGACGCCAGGGGGTGGAGGTCCTGCGCCCGGAACGCGCTGACGGGGCAGGCGGCCTGCCGCGGGTCGTCATCATCGACCTCCGCCGGAGGCGGGACAGAACCCCGCGGGACGGAACCCCTTGGGACGGAACCCCGGGCGGGGCGTCCCCTGCTGCGGTTGGGGCGCTGACCCCACCCCTCCTGTCCGCCCTGCAGCGCGTCCTCCGGGAAGGGGGCAGGGCGCTCCTGTTCGTCCACCGCAAAGGATACGCGGACCTGCTGGTCTGCGAGGAGTGCGGGTGGAGCCCGCGGTGCGCCCGCTGCGAGGTTGCGCTGAGCTACGATGTCCGCGACCGGATCCTGCGGTGCCGGTACTGTCGCGACCGCTCTGCCGCCCCATCCACCTGCCCACGTTGCGGCGGGCGCTGTTTTCTCCCGCGCGGGATCGGGACGCAGCAAGTGGCGCGCCTCGCCCGCGAGATGCGGACCGTAGTGTTCCGTCTCGACGCGGATGTGGCGCCCACCCGCGTAGAGGCGGAGGCGATCCTCAGACGCTTTCGGGGCGAGGGTGGCATCCTGGTGGCCACGCCACTCGTGCTCCAGGCGGATGAGCCGCCGCGGGTGGATCTCGTCGGCATCGTGCTGGCTGACGCCTCCCTCCAGCACCCCGACTACCGGGCGCCTGAGCGGGGGCTCAGGACGCTCTGGCGCGTGCGAGCGCTTGCCCGGTCGTGGTGCGTCGTGCAGACGTTCACGCCGGATCACCCGGCAGTTGTGGCCCTACGGCGCAATGACCTCCGCCCCTTCTACCGGGAGGAGCTGCGGATTCGCCGCGCATTTCACTACCCACCCTTTGGCGAGGTGCTGTCTGTCGAGGTCAGTGGACCGGAGGGCCCGGCCCAACAGGCCGCGGCTTCTCTCGCCGCCGCGGCGGGCGCGGGGGTGGAGGTGCTTGGGCCGGCGCCGCTCAGACGGGGGCGGCAGAGCCGCTGGCAGGTGATGCTCCGGGGGACCGGCCGGATCCCCCGTGAAGGGCTGGCCGCCTGGCTGCGCCGTCGCCCGCCCGCGCGCGTCCGCGTCGCCGTGGACGTCGACCCATAAGGCGAGCAATGGTATTCTTGGGCCGACTATGGCCATGCGGAAGCCACAGATTCTGGAGGTCGTCACCGTAGATAGCCCCCGCGCGGGGGTCCTGCGCCGCCGCGCGAAGCCGGTGGGCAGAGTCACCCCGGCGATTCAGCGCCTGATCGATGCGATGGTGGCGACCATGGAGGCCGCCAATGGCCTGGGGCTCGCCGCACCGCAGGTCGGCGAAGGGAAGCGGGTCCTGGTGGCGGAGGTTGAGGAGCGGCTGGTGATGCTCGTCGATCCCGTGGTGGCGCAGGCCGAGGGGGAGGATGTGGCCCAAGAGGCCTGTCTCAGTGTCCCGGGGGTGCTGGCGCCGGTTCGCCGGGCGGTCCGGGTGACGGTGAAGGGTAAGAACCGCAAGGGACGGGGCATCACCGTGCGCGCCGAAGGGCTGCTGGCCCGCGTCCTGCAGCATGAGATCGACCACCTCGATGGCATCCTCTTCCTGGACCGCGTCGAAGATCCCTCGACGATTGAGCGTGTCGGCACGGAAGCCCCGCCGCTGGAAGTCGCTGCTGCGGTTGAGTAAGCTCCTAGCGGACCTCCGAATCATCTTCATGGGCTCCCCGGCGTTCGCGCTCCCCTCGCTGCGCGCGTTGGAGGCACATGTCCGGGTCGTGGCCGTCGTCACGCAGCCGGATCGTCCCGCCGGACGGGGCCGCCGGATCGCCGCGCCTCCGGTTGCCACTTACGCCCGCGAGCGTGGCCTGGACCTGCTGCAGCCTCGCGGGTTGCGGCGGCCGGAGGTGGTTCGGGCATGTATGGACCTGGCGCCCGATCTCCTGGTGACCGTCGCCTACGGGAGGCTCGTCCCCCCGGACATCCTGACGATCCCCGGGCTCGGCGCCATCAACGCCCACCCCTCGCTCCTCCCGGCCTACCGGGGCGCCTCGCCGATCCAGCGGGCCATCGCTGATGGGCAGGCGGAGACCGGCGTGACCATCCTCTATCAAACGGAAGAGCTGGATGCCGGGGACATCATCCTGCAGGAGCGGGTGGCGATGGGTCCGGAGGAGACGGCGGGGGCGTTGGAGCGGCGTCTGGCGGATCTGGCCGCCACTCTCCTTCAGGAGGCGGTCCGGTTGATCGCGGAAGGGCGCGCGCCCCGGCGACCGCAGGACCCGGCCGGCGCGACGTATGTGGGGAAATTGACCAAGGAGGATGGGCGCATCGACTGGACCCGGCCGGCGG
>JANONS010000124.1:0-6783 GCA_031420915.1 Armatimonadota bacterium | reverse complement strand
CATGCCCCTGTAGATTCATCCCGCAGGGCAGGGTGACATTTTCACAGACCGGTTAAGGGGTGACAGAATCACAGACCATCAACACCATCAACACAGTTCCTTGACGTCCACGCTCTGAGCCCATACAATGACGTCCGGTCTGCCAGCGTGTGCAACGGAGAGACGAGCATCTTGCGATGACCACGACCCTCTCACCAACCCGGGATGTGCGCAGGTGGCGGGTGATCGACGCCGATGGACGGATCCTCGGCCGGCTCGCCACCCGGATCGCGACCATCCTCCGGGGGAAGGATAAGGCGATCTATGCGCCCCACCTCGATCGCGGGGACTTCGTCGTCGTCATCAACGCGGAGAAGGTGCGCGTGACAGGGCGCAAACTGCAGCAGAAGCGGTACTACCGCCACTCCGGCTACGCCGGCGGCCTGCGCATGCAGACCTACGAGCGGTTGCTGGCGACCCACCCCGATCGGATCATCTCGCAGGCGGTCAGGGGCATGCTGCCCAAAACCATACTTGGGCGGAGGCTCCTGCGGAAGCTCCGGGTCTATCGCGGCCCCGCGCACCCGCACGCCGCGCAGCGGCCGCTGGTGGTCAAGTGATCCGCTCCGACGCGGAGAGAGACACGGAGAGAAAGGAAGGACTCTGATGGCAGTGGCGCAACTGATCGCGCATGCGGCGGGCAGCCGGAAGGAGGCGCGCGCGCGCGTCTGGCTCCGAACGGGGAACGGGCGCATCACGGTGAACAAGAAGGACCTCGACGCGTACTTCCCGACGCCCGCGCTACGCGAGGCCGTTCGCCAGCCGCTGGTGGCGACCAACACTCAGGGGCGCTTCGATGTGGTGGCCCATGCGGAGGGGGGCGGCGTGCGCGGCCAGGCAGAGGCGGTGCGCCACGCGTTGAGTCGGGCCCTGCTCGGGATGGATGATGCGTTGCGCGGTGTGCTGCGCAAGCAGGGCCTCCTGACCCGTGATCCCCGGATGAAGGAACGGAAGAAGTACGGGCACAAGCGGGCGCGGAAAGGGTTTCAGTACAGCAAACGGTAGGGAGAGCAGGAAAGTCCTCCTCGCCGAAGGGTGGACGTCGGTCCACCCTTCTTTGTCTTCCGGAGGGCGGCATCTTCCGGAAGACAAAGCGGATGAGGTCGTCATCAACAAGGGTGACACCGCGACCGGGGAGAATGTCGAGACGGTGGCGCCATGAGCCTGCGCGGCCGCGATGTGCTCTCGATCGACGACCTTGCCCCGGAGGAGCTCTGGGGCCTGCTCCGGCACGCCCGCGACCTGAAACGTCGCCCCCCGGACGGGGAGCGGCCGCTGCGGGGGCAGGTCCTGGCGATGATCTTCGAGAAGCCGTCGCTGCGGACCCGGGTGACCTTTGAGGTCGCGATGTGGCAGCTGGGGGGCACCGCCATCTACCTGGCCCCGCAGGACGTGCAGCTGGGGACGCGGGAGTCGGTTCCCGACGTGGCGCGCAACCTGGAGCGCTGGGTGCACGCGATCATGGCCCGCACCTTCGCGCACGAGACCGTGGAGCAGCTCGCGGCGGCGGCCCGCATCCCGGTGATCAACGGCCTCTCGGACCGCGAGCACCCCTGCCAGGCACTGGCCGACCTCCTCACGGTGTATGAGCGATTCGAGGGATTCCGTGACGTCACGCTGGCGTGGGTGGGGGACGGCAACAACGTCTGCCACTCCCTGCTCCTGGGGGCGGCGAAGGTGGGCCTCAACGTCCGGGTGGCCACGCCCCGCGGCTACGCGCCCGATCCCGCCATCGTGCGGCGGGCGGCGGCGCTGGCCGCCTCCAGCGGCTCCCGCGTGGACTTGACCGAGGATCCGCATGAGGCGGTCCGCGGTGCGCACGTCGTCTACACGGATGTCTGGGCCAGCATGGGGCAGGAGCACGAGGCCCATGAGCGATCGCAGATCTTCCGGCCCTACCAGGTCAACGCGGCGCTCCTCGGGCAGGCCCGCCCCGGGGCCGCGGTGATGCACTGTCTGCCGGCCCACCGGGGGGAGGAGATCACCGACGAGGTCATGGACGGGCCCCAGGCCGTGGTCCTCGAGCAGGCCGAAAACCGGCTGCATGCGCAAAAGGCCCTGCTGGCCATGATACTGTCTTAGGAGGCCTCCTCAGCCGATGCCCACCCCCAAGGATCTGCTGGACATCCTGCTCGTCACGGTCCTCATCTACCAGCTCCTGCTGTTGATCCGCGGCACGCGCGCTGTGCAGCTGGTCATGGGTCTTCTGGTCCTCTTCGTGCTCTATGCGCTCAGTCGGTGGCTGGGATTGATGACGGTGAACTGGCTGCTCTCCTACGTTGGGATCGTGATCCCCATCGCCTTCCTCATCCTCTTCCAGCCGGAACTCAGGCGGATGCTGGAGCTGCTGGGCCGTGGCGCTCCGCTGGCGACGGCCTTCGGTACCTCGCTGGGGCGGGAGGAGGCCATCCGCCTGGTCAGCGACGTCGCCCGCGCGGCCCGCATCCTCGCCATCCGGAAGACCGGGGCGCTCATCGTCCTGGAGCGCACTACCGGGCTCGGGGACGTCGTGGAGACGGGGATCAAGGTGGATGCCGCGGTCACGGTGCCGCTCCTGCTCACCATCTTCTACCCGAACACGCCGCTGCACGACGCCGCGGTGATCATCCGGGGCAACCGGGTGCTCGCGGCGGCATGTCTGCTGCCGCTCAGCGAGAACCCCACGCTCAGCAAGACCCTGGGCACGCGCCACCGCGCGGCCATCGGGATCACGGAGCAGACCGATGCCGTGGCGGTTGTTATCTCCGAGGAAACGGGCGTGACGTCCGTGGCGCGAGAGGGGGAGTGGCGGCAGGGACTCTCCGAAGAGGAACTCAAGATCTACCTCCTGGGTCTCTTTGGCCCGCAGCCGGCGCGGCCTCCCTACTGGCCGTGGCGGCGGGCGGTGGAGGGACGCTGAGATGCGGTCCCGCCTGCGCGCGATCCTGACCGAACGGTCGTTTCTGTTCCTGCTCTCCCTGGCCATCGCGACGGCGTTGTGGTTCTTCGTCAGGGACGCGACCCGATAGCGATGGTGCGGCGGGTGTAACCAGCGATGGACGTCGCCCGCCCGCGACTCTTTGGCACCGACGGCATCCGCGGCGTCGCGAACCGCGACCTCACCCCCGAACTGGTCCTCCAGGTGGGCAGCGCGCTCGTCGCCACCCTGGGGCGTGAGGGCGTCTACCTGATCGGTCGGGACACCCGCCTGTCCGGGGAGATGCTGGAAGGTGCGCTCATCGCCGGGATCTGCGCGGCGGGAGGGGACGTCGATCGCGCCGGGATCCTTCCCACGCCCGCCGTCGCCCTGTTGACCCGGCGCCTCGCCCGGCCATGCGGGATCGTCCTGTCGGCCTCCCACAACCCGATCGAAGATAACGGGATCAAACTCTTCGGTCCGGACGGCTTCAAGTTTCCGGACGAGGTGGAGGAGCGCATCGAGGCCGCCGTCCCCAGCGACCGCGAACGGCCTGTGGGTACGGGCATCGGGCAGGCCCGCGACCTGCCGGAGGCGGAGGACCTCTACCTCGACTCCCTCCTGGGACTCGGGCTGCGCCCCGCGCCCGGGCTGCGCGTGGTCGTGGACTGCGCCTATGGCGCCGCCTACCGCGTGGCGCCCCGCCTCTGGCAGGCGCTCGGGACCACCGTGATCCCGCTCCACGCGGAGGCGGACGGAGGGCGGATCAACGTCGGGTGTGGATCGACGCACCCGCAGGTGCTGCAAGAGGCTGTCCGTGCCACCGGGGCCGATGTGGGCTTCGCCCACGACGGCGACGCCGACCGGGTGATCGCGGTCGACGAACGGGGAGACATCATAGACGGTGACCTGATCCTGGCGATCTGCGCCCGCTACCTGGCGGATGCGGGCCGGCTGGGCGCGGGGACGGTGGTAGCCACGGTGATGAGCAACGTCGGCCTGGAGCGCGCCCTGGCGGAGCGATCCATCCGCCTGGAGCGCACGCGTGTGGGCGACCGGTATGTCCTGGAGCGGATGAGGGAGGTCGGCGCGACCCTGGGAGGCGAGCAGAGCGGGCATGTGATCTTTCTCGACGCGGCGACGACGGGGGATGGCCTGGTGACCGCGCTGCACCTGGTCCACATCATGGCAGAGAGGGGCCAACCCCTCTCTGCGCTGGGGGCGGGGGTCGAACGTCTCCCCCAGGTGCTGCGGAATATCCCGGTGCGGGATCGATCCGCGTGGGAGGCGGACGAGGAGGTCGTGGCGGCGATTCAGGCGGCGGAAGCGGCACTCCGGGGGCGGGGGCGGATCCTCGTGCGCGCCAGCGGCACCGAGCCGCTCGTCCGGGTCATGGTGGAAGCCCCTCATCTGTCGGAGGCGGAGACGGTGGCGGCGTCCGTCGCCGTCGTCATCACCGGACGATACGGCCGTCCGGTTGCGGGGGAAAGTGTAAGAGGGTAAGGTGAAAGAGATGCAGGTGAACCCGCGTCCCATCGCCCCCGTCGACCTGTTCGGGATCCCCGTCCATCCGGTGACCCTCGGGGAGGCTGCCGTGTTCCTCGGGGACGCGATCGCGCGAGGGGAGCCCACGACGGTCATCTCGCTCAACGGGGCGCTCCTCATGCGGGCGCTCCGCGATGCGGAGGTCCGGGCCGCGGTGAGAAGCGCGGCCCTGATCATCCCCGATGGGGTGGGGGTGGTCCTGGCATCGCGCATCCTGGGTCGGCCCATCCGCCGTCGGGTGGCGGGGGTCGATCTCGCGCTGGCGATGTGCGAGGGCGCGGCGGCGCGAGGGGACCGTCTCTTCCTGCTCGGCGCGGCGCCGGGTGTGGCCGAGGCGGCGGCTGCCCGGCTGCGCGAACGGTACCCGGGGCTGGCGATCGTGGGGACCGCGCATGGGTTTTTCAGCCCCGAGGACGAACCTGCGTTGCTCGCACGCATCCGCGAGGCGCAGCCGGACATCCTGCTGGTGGCCTTCGGCGCGCCGCGGCAGGAGCGGTGGCTTCATGCGCGCGCGCCGGCCCTTGGGGTCCCGGTGATGATGGGAGTGGGGGGGGCGCTGGATGTGCTGGCCGGACGGGTGAGGCGTGCGCCTCGGTGGCTGCAGGCGGCAGGGCTGGAGTGGTTCTACCGGCTGGTCCGGGAGCCCTGGCGGTGGAGCGTGGTCAGGACCATCCCGCCGTTGTTTGCGCTTGCGATGCGCGAGCGGTGGCGGCGCCGCGGGGGACGCGGGAGCGAGGTCAAGGAGGGGGGTGAACGCGTCCGCATCTAAGCTGGCCGTGCCGTAAGCGCCTGAACCCTTTCCTCACCCCGGGCAGTCGCGCGCGAATGCGCGGAGGCCTGCGGCAAATGTCGCGGGGGCCTGCGGGAAATGTTGCGGGGGGCTGTGGGAAGGGTTGACGAGGGAGGGGACCTCGGATCTTCGGCGGGTGACCCTAGGCCTGGTCCGGGCCTGCACGGCCCTCACTCCAGATCGCCACGGAGTCTGAGGGGAAGGGTGGACGGGAAACCCCGGCGGTGACGCCGGCCCAACCGCCACCCGGGACGTTCCGGCGACAACTTGGGCATGTTACTCCTGACACCCGCAACGGGGAGGTCCGTCTATGTGCGGCATCATCGGCTATGTAGGATACCGTGACGCGCTGCCGATCCTCCTGGACGGTCTGCGCCGCCTGGAATACCGCGGGTATGACTCCGCGGGGGTGGCGGTGCTGGAGGATGGGCAGATCGAGGTCCGGAAGACTGCGGGGAAACTCAGCCGGCTGGTTGAGATCACCTCGCGCGACCCGGTGCGAGGACACGTGGGCATCGGGCACACGCGGTGGGCCACACACGGGATCCCGACCGACGACAACGCCCATCCGCACGCAGACTGCACCGGCCGCTTCGTCGTGATCCACAACGGGATCATCGAGAACTTTCTGACCCTCCGCGAACGGCTGCAATCGGAGGGGCACCGCTTTCGCTCCGACACCGATACCGAGGTGCTCGCCCATCTCATCGAGGAGGCCTACGCCCACCTGCCCCCCACCGCGGATCGGTTCGAGACCGCGGTGCGTGAGGCGATCACCAAGACGACGGGCGCCTACGCGATCGTCGTCTTGGCGCGGGACCACCCCGACCGGATCATCGCGGTGCGGCAGATCAGTCCCCTGATCATCGGCCGAGGCCGGGGAGAGACCATCCTGGCCTCGGATATCCCGGCGTTGCTGCCGTACACCCGGGAGGTGATGGTGATCGAGGACGGCGAGATGGCGATTCTCTGGTCGGATCAGGTGGCCATCACCGACCTCGGGGGCGCTCCCCGCGAGCGGCCGGTGTCCCACATCACCTGGGACGCGGAGATGGCGGAGAAGGGCGGCTTCCAGCACTTCATGCTCAAGGAGATCCACGAGCAGCCCCGGGCGGTGGGCGACACGATCATGGGCCGGCTCGATGTGGCGGGGCGGGTCGAACTCGAAGGGGTGCAGCCCCCGCCGGGCTTCATCGAGGGCCTGGACAAGATCTGGATCACCGCGTGTGGCACCGCCTACCACGCCGGCATGGTGGGGCGATGGCTGATCGAGCACCTGGCGCGGATCCCGGTCGAGGTGGATCTGGCCAGCGAGTTTCGCTACCGCGACCCCCTCGTCGGGGGACGCACCTGGGCGATCGCCATCAGTCAGTCCGGGGAGACGGCCGACACGCTGGCCGCCGCGCGCGAAGCCCGCAGGCGCCAATCGCGCCTGCTGGCGATCACCAACAGCATCGGCAGCACCTTGAGCCGGGAGGCGGAGGATCTCCTCTATATCCGGGCGGGGCCCGAG
>JANONS010000123.1:0-1512 GCA_031420915.1 Armatimonadota bacterium | reverse complement strand
CGAATGCGTCCGGCACGCAGGTCTACAACCCCAACGGGTACTTCGGGTTCGGGCCCACCATCGATTTACGCCTCCGGGGTCGTCTCAACGATCAGGTGGTCATGCGTGTGCGCAGCGCCGAACGGCGCAACTGGCGTGCCTTGGTCTTCGATACCTACACGGGGAGTGGGTGGCAGATCGCCGATCACGTCGCGAGAAAACATTCCGCGTCGGTGCCGCCGATCGCGCTCGTCCATGGGCGCGATGATGTCTACGCCTACCGCGGCCGGACCAGGCGGCTTGTGCAGACCTTTTACATCCAGCGCGATCAGCCGAACGTCGCCTTTGCCGTCCCCCGCGCTGAAAATATCTATCTGGCGGGGGACCACGTCTACGTGGACCGCTACTCCTCGGTGCGCCTGCCGTTTGTCCTCGAACGGGGCATGGTTTACACTGTCGTCTCCCTCCCGCTCGACCCTAACCCGGCCACGCTGGAGCAGGCCGGGGAAGCCTACCCCTGGTTCATCAAGGAGCGGTATCTGCAGTTACCCCGGGATCTCCCCGAGCGCGTGCATGCGCTGGCCAGAGAGATCACCCTGGGTGTCCGGACACCATACGACCGCGTGCGCGCGATCAACCGGTACTTGTGGACGCAGTACCGGTACGACCTGACGATCGGCCCCCAGCGCCGTCCCGGTGACGCCGTGGACTACTTCCTGTTTGAGGAGCGGCGTGGCTACTGCGAGCAGTTCGCGAGCGCCATGGTTGTCCTGCTGCGGTCGGTGGGAATCCCGAGCCGCCTGGCCACCGGCTACACCCCGGGCACGGCCAACCCACTGACGGGTCTTCTGGAGGTGCGGAACAGCGACGCCCACGCCTGGGTCGAGGTCTTCTTCCCGGGGACAGGGTGGGTGGAGTTCGAACCCACGCCCAGCTTCCCGGATCCGGCTGCCCTCGGCGGTCCAGGGATGCCGCGGTGGGGATGGCAGGGGTTCGTGGAGTTCTTCGGGGCGCGTCTCGGGGCGGTTGCGCTGCCGGGATGGGTGGCGGCTGTCGCTTCCGGCCTGGGGAAATCGCTCGTCTGGCTCCTGGGGGGCAGTGTGAGCCTGGCCGCGCTTCTGCTCATCCGCGCGGCGCGTTCGCCGTCCCGCCCGCCTCTGCCGGGGGACGAGATCCTCGGGGCCTACGCCTTTCTGATCCGGCTGCTCTCCCGACGGCGGGTGCTGCGGCGCCCCGGGGAGACCCCGCGCGAGTTTGCGGGGCGGGCCCAGGCCACATGTCCCTGGCCGGAGATCCCGGCCCTCACCGCGCTTGTCGAAGAGGCGGTGTTCGGTCCAACGCTCCCGACGGCCGCCATGGCAGCGGCGGCGAGCCACCATCGAGCGTCCCTGGCGACCCGCCCCCTGAGGGGATGCGGCCGCTGATCCTGCTCGTGGCGCTCCTCCTCTTCACGACAGCGGTACGGGTGCAGCGCCTCGAGATTCCCTCCCGGATGGTCTTCGATGAGATCTACTACGCCAAGGCGGCCAATCA
>JANONS010000122.1:0-6507 GCA_031420915.1 Armatimonadota bacterium | reverse complement strand
CCTGCGCGACGGGACCTTCAACGACTGGGAACTGTACGGGATCGCCAGCCGGCCGGCCTACGACCCGAACGCTGCGGAGCCCTGGATTCTCGCGGCCTTTGGCGACATCGTCAAGGCCCAGCCCGACACCGGCGCGGTGCTCCACCCGTGTACCCCGCCCTCCTGGTATGCGTGCCTGACCAAGCAGAACTCGTCGATCGATATCCAGACCATCGCTGAACTCCGCGGCGCAGAGGACATGAAACACGCCTACATGAGCCGCGTCCGCAAGCGCATTCTCCCGCGAGCGTTCCTGCCGTCCGCGCCGCTCCTCGCGGAGCCCACGGCCAACACGGTCAACGCGGCGGTGAACGCGGCCGCCGGGATCTCGCATGCCAACGCGGTCTACAGCGCGGCGGAGTTTACCGCCCTACTCACCTACCTGCAAACCAACCCCGGCCAGGTGAGCGGGACGGTCTACGTACAGGGGAACCTGACAATCGCCAACAACTTTACACTCCAGGCCGGGACGCTGGCGGTCGAGGGGAACCTCACCCTCGCCACCAACAGGACTCTGAACATCCTGCATGACATCCTGAACCCCGACCCCGACGTCGCCGCCGCGGCCCGCCAGAAGGTGGCCGTGGCCGTCTTCCCGGGCGGCGCCTCCACGGGGCGCTTCATCATGCAGGCGGACGGTTCCCGGCTCGAAGCGGATGGGTTGGTCTACACCTCCGACGGCATGGAGGTCAATCCCAATGCCTTCGTTGATCTGGTCGGCGCCATGTACCACGGCAGCGCGGACGGGTCCACCCCCTCATTCCGGAACAAGAATGCCACGGTCGTCATCCGGTTCTCCCCGCTGGCCACCACGCCGCTTCGGGCGAATTCTGGTGCGATTGGCGTGAAGATCCTCTCCTGGCAGCAGATGCGCTGATCCCGCTCATCTTCCTCATACCACACACCACCGTCGGGAGAGGAGTCGGAGCCGGCACCCCAACAGGGTGCCGGCTTCCTTACGTCCGGGGACGGGGGAGCAGCGATGCCGCCGCGAAGAGCAGGATCGCGCAGAGGACGATCGCCCCCCCCGCCGCGATGTCCAGGTAGAAGGACGCGGTGATGCCCCCCAGGACCGCGAGGAGCGAGCAGATCACCGCGCCCCACAAGGCGCTCCGGAAACTCCGCGCCAGACGGAGCGCGGTCGCGGCCGGGATGACGATCAGGGCGCTTGTGAGCAGGATGCCGGCGACCCGCATCGCCACCACCACCGTGACGGCGACGAGGGCGGTCAGCAGCAGGTTGAGGCCATCCACCGGGATACCCTGCACGCGCGCGCCCTCTTCATCGAAGGTGATGGCGAAGAGTTCCTTATAGAGGACCGCCACCGCGCCCAGGACCACCAAGCCGAGCGTCAGGATCAGCCACAGGTCGCGGGGCCCGACGGCGGTGATCGCGCCGAACAGGTAACTGAACAGGTCGACGGTGAAGCCGCTTCCCAGGCTGATCACCACGACCGCTACAGCCAGGCCACCTGAGAGGAAGATGGCCAGGGCGGCTTCACCGAACAGGCGGCCCGAGCTCCGCAGCCGCTCAATGCCGATCGCCCCGAGCAGCGCCGCCAGGAGCGCCCCCGTCACCGGAGCCATCCCCAACAGGAGCCCGACGGCGACCCCCGCCAGCGTCACATGCGCCAGCGTATCGGCGATCAGACTGAGACGGCGCAGGACCAGGAAGATACCGATCACCGGCGCGATCGTCCCGATCATTACCCCGGCCAAGAGCGCCCGCTGCATGAAGCCGTACTGGAGGATCTCGGGGAACGGCATCGCGGCTAGTGGCGGTGCGCCACCACCCAGCTCTCCGCCCGGTACATCTGGGCCAAGGCGCCCGACCGCATCGCCTCCTGCGGGCTGCCGTGGAAGACCAGGGTGCGGTTGAGGCAGGCGAGCTGCGTGACTTCTTGGGCGACGACGCCGATATCATGGGAGACCAGGATGAGGGTGGTGCCGAACTCGCGATTGAGGCGGTGGAGCAGACTGTAGAACTGCTCCTGGGCGTCGACGTCGACCCCGACGGTCGGCTCGTCCAGCACCAGCAGTTCGGGGCTGTTCGCGAGCGCTCGGGCGATGAACACACGCTGTTGCTGCCCGCCGGACAGCCGGCCGATCAGCCGGTCGCGGTAGGGAAGGAGTCCTACGGTCTCCAGCGCTCGCTGGGCGGCTTCCCGATCGTGTGTGTCGAACCGCCGCCCCAGACCCGCCCGCCTGGCGCGCCCGCTGATCACCACCTCGAAGACGCTCGCCGGGAAGGCGGACTCGAACGCCACCGCCTTCTGGGGCACATAGCCGATCCGCTGCCAGTCGCGAAAAGCCACGATGTCCACACCGAAGAGCCGGACGTGCCCCAAGGAGCGCAGCAGGCCGAGCAGGATGCGCAGCAGGGTGGTCTTCCCCGCCCCGTTCGGGCCAATGACGCCGAGGAAGTCGCCCCGCTCGACGCGCAGGCTGACCTGGTCAAGCACCTGCTCGGCGCCGTAACTGAAGGAGACAGACTCCAGCTCGGCGACCGGGGGTGGCTTAACGGCAGTCGAGACCCTGGGCGAGATGGCGGAGGTTCTCATGCATCACCGTCACGTAGGTTGCGCCCTGACGCCGCTGTGCGTTCGTCAGGCCTTCCAGTGTGTGCAGCGCCACGACCGAGGCGCCCACCTCGCGCGCCACCGTCTCGGCCGCCCTCGCGTCGTCCAGCGGGTCGACGTAGATGACCCGGATGGCGTGCTGCCGGGCGAGCCGCACAACAGCCGCGAGCCGGCTGGCCGAGGGTTCGGCCTCGGAGGAGAGGCCGCTGATCGGAATCATCTGCAGCCCGTACCGCCTGGCCAGATACCCAAACGCGGCGTGCGAGGTGATGAATTCCCGCCGCGCGCATCGCGACAGGACGCGGGCGAACTCCCGGTGCAGCGCGTCCAGTTTCGTCCGGAGCTCCGCCGCATTCGCCTCGTAGGTGACCCTCCCGTCGGGATCGGCGCGGATCAGTCCCTCGAGGATGCGGGCCGCCTGGTGCTGCGCGAGGACGGGGTCCAGCCAGACGTGCGGGTCGAGACCTCCACGCGCTGCCAGGAGCGGCAGACCCTCCGTCGCGTTCACCGTCACGGTCCCTTCGGGAACCTGGGCCAGCAGTTTCGCTGCCAGGGGCTCAAACCCCGCGCCGCTGTAAATGAAGAGCTTCACGCGCAGAAGGATCGTCAGGTCCTTCGGCGTGGGTTCGTAGTCGTGCGGTGCGACCCCCGGGGGGACCAGGGCGCGCACCGTCACAAGGTCTCCTCCGATCCCGCGGGCGAACTCGGCGAGCGTGTAGAAGGAGGCTGCGACCGGCACCCCGGCGGTGGAGGCCGTCCCCGCGCCGCACCCTCCGAGCGTCAGGAGGGCGAGCCCGACGGCCGCGAACCGCATCGCCCCGCCTTGACCCCGCGGCCTCATCGCCTCGCCCGTGTTCGGCGCGCACTTGTCGGCATCTGGGGCCGGCACCGCCTGCAGTAGCCGAAGAGTTCCAGCCGGTGCGCGGTGACTTCGAAGCCTCCTCCGAGCAGGGCGCCCTCAAGCGGCTGCACCGCGCACTCCTCGAACGGCGCGACGCTGCCGCAGGAGAGGCACACCAGGTGGTGGTGATGTCTGCTGTGCTCGGTCAGCTCATAGCGCGTGCGCCCGTCGCCCAGGAAGACCGGGTGTGCGAGCCCCTGCGTGGTGAACGCCTGCAGCGTGCGATAGACTGTCACCAGGCCGAGCCGTGGGGAGAAACGGCGTGCCCGCGTGTGAATCTCCCAGGCGTCCTGCGCGCAGCCCAGCGCGGCCAGCGCCCGAAGCACCGCCCGGCGCTGCGCCGTGATCCGGTGCCCGCTGGCTTTCAACCGTCCTGCCACCCGCTCCAGGTTCATCATGGAAGTGAAAATCGCTTTCAATAACACACCATAGCGTCGGAGGGATGAACGGTCAAGCGGAGAGGCGGTCAAGCGGAGAGGTCGTGGCCCTCCAGGACCTGTTGGGCGATCTCTTTCATCGAGCGGCGGGAGGTGCGGCCGGCGCGCTGGATGCGGAGATAGGCGTCCTCCTCCGAGAGACCGAGGCGCTGCATCAGAGCCCCTTTGGCCCGCTCCACCAGCTTGCGGGTCTCCAGGGTTTCCTGGAGGTCGGTGATCTCCTCAGCCAGCGACCGCAGGTCCCGGAACCGGGCCAGCGCGACCTCGATCGCTGGCTCCAGGTCGGTCTCGCGCAGCGGCTTCATCAGATAGCCCATCACGCCGGCCTGCCGCGCCCGATCCACCAGGCTGCGCTCGCCATAGGCGGTCAGCAGGATCACCGGGACGCTGTGCGTCTCGGCGAGCTGCTGCGCCACGGCGAGTCCGTCGAGGCCCGGCATCTTGATGTCGAGGAAGACGAGATCGGGACGCATCTTCTCCACCAGGTCCAGCACGCGTTTGCCGTCCCCCGCCTCGCCGACGACCTGGTAGCCTCGCTCTTCCAGCATGGTCCTCAGGCCCATGCGGATGACGGCTTCGTCGTCAGCGATGATGATGCGCAGGCTCACGACGCTTCTGGTGCGGGGAAGGTGATGGTGACACAGGTCCCGCCGCCACTTTCCAGGTTGAAGCGGCCCCCGAGGTCCTGCGTCGCCAGGGCGCGGACGATCTGCAGGCCGAGCGTCTCCTCGCCGGGCGATTTTTGATCGGCGAGGCCCACGCCGTCATCCCGCACCTCGAGGAAGCACTCTCGCTCATGGCGTCCGAGGCGGATGGCGATCCGTCCTTCCATTCGATCCGGGAAGGCGTGCTCCAGGGCGTTCTGCACGAGTTCGTTCACCGCCAGCGCCAGCGAAGTGGCGGGCTGGGAGGGCAGGTAGAGGTCATCGCCCGTGACCTCGACCGCCACCCGCAGCGGCGGATGGACCATGTTCCCCGCTACGGTCTGCGCCACCCGGTCGACGAGTTCCCGGACGTTGATCATGCGGAACCCCTCGACCGATAGAATCTCGTGCACGGCGGCGATGCTCAGGATGCGGTTGACCGTCTCCGTCAGGACCTCCCGCCCGGAGACCGGGCGCTCTCCCCGGAGTTGCAGCCGCAGCAGCATGGCGATCGTCTGCAGGTTGTTCTTTACCCGGTGGTGCATCTCCCGGACGACCGCCGTGCGCACCACCAGCGTGCTGTTTTCGATGGCCAGCGCGGTCTGATGGGCCAGCGTGGAGAGCCGCTCCACCTCCTCTGCCGACCAGTGGTGCACCCGGTGGCGGGCGGCGAGGAAGGCGCCGATCCCCTTCTCCCGCACCGTGAGCGGGACGGCGAGGACCGCCCGGAGGGAGGCCTCGCCCATCCGCTCCCGCAGGTCAGCGACGGCCGCGGGGTGCCCCTCGTGCAAGGCGCCTTCCGCCAGCGTGATGAGCAGGTCGCTCTCGGCGCCCGCGTCGGCCCCGTGGGCGGCGGTGGGCACGAGGTGTCCCGCCTCCTGGTCCACTAGCAGGATGGCGCACCGGTCGGCGTGCATCAGGCGGGTGGCCATCTCGGCGATCACGCCCAGCATCTCCTCCAGGTAGAGCGGCGAGGTGAGGGTCTTGCTCACCTCGGCCAGGGTGGAGAGTTCGGTGATCTGCCGCCGCATGCTGTCGTAGAGGGCGGCCTTCTCGATCGCCCCCGCCGCCAGATCGGCGATCGTACTCAGGAGTTCGATCTCGTCGGGACCGTACTCGTGCGCCGCCCGGGTCTGGACGTTCATCGCGCCCAGCACCCGCCCGCTGCTCACAAGCGGCACGGCGGCCAGCGAGCGGAAGTCGTACTCGTGTGTCTCGGGGAGATAGACGAACCGCGGATCCCCTGCAGCATCGCTGCTCGCCACCGCTGCGGCGTGGCTGGTTGCCCACCCGGTCAGCCCCTCGCCCCACCGGAGCCGAGCCCGCCCGATCGCCTCCGGCGCCAGGCCCATCGTCGCGCGCAGGACCAGAAACTCCCCCTGGGGGTCGAGCAGGTAGATGGAACAGGAGTCCATCCCCGTGACCTCCGCGGTCTTGCGGGTGATCAGGGTGAGGGTGGTGTCGAGGTCGAGTGCCTCCCCGATCGCGCGGCTGATCTCCCGGAGGGCGGAGAGCTCCGCCTCTTTCCGGCGGACCTGCTGGATGAGTTCCTCACTCATGCAAGGTGAACAGCACGCGGGCGCCGACGGGGATACCCCTCCGCGCGAAGAGGCCCTGCCTGACCTCAAGCGCGTACAGGGCGGGGGCCTTCGCCTCGTAGATGGCAAATGGCCCGTCCTGGGGGCTGGGCGCCACGGCCATGTCCTGGATGTCGACGATCCGCCACCGCCGGTCGATGAAGGCGATGGAGAGCGGAATCAGCGTGTTCTTCATCCAGAATCCCCAGCGCTGCTCCTCCTCAAAGATGAAGAGCATCCCCGCGGTGTCGGGGAGGCCCGTGCGGAACATCAATCCCCGCGCCCGCGCCTCAGGGGTGTCGGCGACCTCGACCTGCAGCGTGACCCGGCG
>JANONS010000121.1:0-3703 GCA_031420915.1 Armatimonadota bacterium | reverse complement strand
CGCCACCACCGTGTTCGCCGGACGCGACTGCAACAGCAGCCCGAGGAACTCGTCGCATGTGCGGAACACCTCCTCCAGGAACGGCCGCAGGCGGTCCGCGCCATACTTGAAGAGCGCTACTCCTTTTTTGCGCACGACCTTAGTCCCGTCTGCCAGGCGGAATTCTTGTTCGACCAACGGCTTGATGCCAAGTCGTTCCAGAATCGGAGTGGGAACCACGGAGTAAATGGCTCCAGAGTCGATCAAAAACTCGAGTTTTTCGGTGACTTCAGGATTGGTAGGATTTCCTACTTCAACTTCTAGAACTGTCAGCCCAGGATGTTGCAACTACGTTCCTTCGACCCGGGTCCATCCCCGGGTCTGGGGGCTCCAGTCCCCGAGCGGCCGACCCATGTAGTCGGTCTCCTCGATCGCATAGCCGGCCCGTTCCAGGCGGCGTCGGGCCTCCGCGTAGTACCGGTAATCCACCTGGAAGGCGCCCCCGCGCAGGGGGTTCTGGTAGCCGCTGATGCCGACGAGGAGTTTCTTGAGATTTTCCAGGTCGCCGGGATCGGCCACGATCTCGACCGCCTGATTGACCGTCCCGTAGACACGCACCTGTTTCGTCTTACCCGCGTCGAGGGGCCGGCCGCCCACGTTCGCGGCGTTCACGGGGAGGTCGAGCGCGGCCCCCGCGCCCGCGGCCGGAGCGCCCGTTTGGCCCTCCGCCCGCTGCTGCTTGAGAGCCTCGACCTTCGCCCGGGCCGCAGCGATCTTCTCCTCCCGCGTCAGTTCCCGTCCCTGCTCGGCCATCGTCTCCCTCCTCCGTCTGCAGCCTTTTTACCAGACGGTCGGGGAGGGGGGTCCTCCCTCGCAGACGAAAGACAGGAGGAGGCAGCTCAGGAGAGGAGACGGTACGATGCCCCAGCAGCAGCAGGTGACCGCGTTTATCCCGTTGATTCTGTTCGTCGCGTTTCTGTACTTCCTGATGATACGTCCCCAGGCGGCACAGGCGCGGCGGCGGCGGGATATGCTGAAGAGCCTGCGCGAGGGAGACCGGATCGTCACGATGGGAGGACTGCACGCGACCATTCTCGACATAAAGGAGGAGACCCTCACCCTGGAGATAGCCCCGAACGTGCGGGTGAAGGCGGACCGCGGGGCGGTGCAGGGCGTCCGAGGGCGTCAACCCAAGCCCTCGTGACCGACAGCCCGTTTCAGAGTTACCTGGAGATGGTGGACCGGGTGGGCGCTCTGCTCGGGTACTCGGAGAGCACACTGCGGCCGCTGCGGGCGCCGAAGCGGTCGATCATCGTCAGCATCCCCATCGAGATGGACGATGGGCGGGTGGAGGTCTTCACCGGCTACCGCGTCCAGTACGACACGATCCGCGGACCGGCGAAGGGCGGGATCCGCTACCATCCCGATGTGACGCTGGACGAGGTGAGGACGCTGGCCGCCTGGATGTCCGTGAAGTGCGCCGTCGTCGACATCCCCTTCGGCGGGGCGAAAGGCGGGGTGGCGGTCGACCCCGCCCGCCTGTCCATCCGCGAGCTGGAGCGGCTCACCCGGCGCTATACGGCGGAGATCTTTGACATCATCGGGCCGGACAAGGACATTCCCGCTCCCGACCTGGGCACCAATCCTCAGATCATGGCGTGGGTGATGGATACCATCAGCATGAAGCGGGGCTATGTGGAGCCCGGGACGGTGACCGGCAAACCGGTCCCTCTCGGCGGATCCCGCGGCCGCGAAGAGGCCACCGCGCGCGGTCTCCTCTACACGGTGCGCCAGGCGTTCCGCGTCCGAGGGATGGAACTGGCGGGCGCGCGCGTCGCGGTGCAAGGGTACGGGAACGTCGGCTGGCACGCCGCCCGATTGCTGCACGAGGCAGGCGCGCGGGTCATCGCGGTGAGCGACGTCCGGGGCGGCATCCTCAACACGGATGGCTTGGATCCCGCCGCCGTGCAGCGCCGCCTCGAATCGCACGGGAGTGTTACGGGGTTTCCGGGAGCCGCGTCCATGACTAATGCGGAATTGCTCACGCTGGAATGCGATCTCCTGGTCCCTGCGGCGATCGAGCAGCAGATCACCACGGAGAACGCCGGCCGCATCCGCGCCCGGGTGATCGCGGAGGGAGCCAACGGTCCGACCACCCCCGAGGCCGACGCCATCCTGCGTGACCGGGGGATCTTCATCATCCCGGATATCCTCTGCAACGCCGGTGGGGTCGTTGTGTCATACTTCGAGTGGGTCCAGGATCGCTATGGATACTTCTGGAAGGAACAGGAAGTCCGCGAACGGCTTGAGGAGAAGATGAGCCAGGCCTTCCACGACGTCCTCACGGTGGCCGACCGCCATCAGGTCGATACGCGCACCGCGGCCTATGCCCTTGGTGTGGACCGGATCGCCGAGGCGCGGCGCCTGCGGGGGCTGTACGGATGAGCAAGCAGCAGGCGCGGAAGGGGCGCGGTGTCCCTCCGGCCCCCGAGGTGACGGTAGGAGCACCCGTCGTGGCGGCTCCCCCGCCGCCAAAACTCGCCACCCCGGTGTCGCTGGATGAGGTCAAACGCCACCCGGAGGTGATCGCCTTCATCGAGAAGGCCAATGAGTACACGGGCGCGATCGGCTACACCGAGCACGGCGTGCGCCACGCCACGCTGACCTCGAACATCGCCTTTAACATCCTGAAGCGTCTGGGGGCGGACGAGCGGCAGGCACAACTCGCGGCCATCGCCGGTTACCTGCACGACATCGGCAACCTGGTCAGCCGGATCAATCACGAGCACACGGGAGCGGTGCTCGCTGGGCGCATTCTGTCGCGGCTCGGCATGGACGCAAGCGAGCAGGCGATCATCATGGGGGCGATCGGCAACCACGAGGAGCCGCATGGTCAGGCGGTCAGCCTCGTGGGCGCGGCGGTGATCCTCTCCGACAAGTCAGACGTTCACCGCACCCGCGTCCGCAACCCCGACCCGACCACCTTCGACATCCACGACCGGGTGAACTACGCGGTCGAGCGCTCCTTCCTGCGCGTGGACGAGAAGAGCAAGACTATCACCCTGGAGTTGACCATCGACACCACCCTCTCCCAGGTGATGGAGTATTTTGAGATCTTCCTCACCCGCATGGTGATGTGCCGGCGGGCCGCAGAGTTTTTGGGCTGTGCCTTCAAACTGCAGATTAACGGGACGAAGCTGCTCTAGCCGCGCCCCCCGTCGGTCTCACCCCGGACACTCTCATCGACATTTTGGGCCCCTCTCCCTGAGAGGTCAGGGCGGGTAGGCGGCCGAGTCCCGACTCGGTCCGGACCGAGTACCCGGGGTGATCGGCCTAGCGCGGACCCAGCGCACCCGCTGATCGGTCACCGTGCGGCGCGCGATCGCGAGCATCGCCTCGGACGCGTCCAGCGCGACGACGGTCGTCGATTCTTCTACGCGTTCAAGGATCGCCTCGGTCGTTACGCCGGTACCGCACGCAAGGTCTACGACCAGCGCTGAGTCCTCAAGCCGTGCCAATGCCACGAGGTTGCGACCTGTCTCGCGATACAGGCCGTGATTACGCGCGAACCGGTCGTAGAGCTCGGCGTTGCGTGGATCGTCCCATCCGGTCATCGGATTCACCGATCGCGATCCATCCAGCCGAGTCAGACCTGTAGGCGCCGACAGACGGCCGTCTAACGGCTTGTTAGACGGGAAACCATCATGTGGCAGGTAACTGTGCC
>JANONS010000120.1:0-6166 GCA_031420915.1 Armatimonadota bacterium | reverse complement strand
CGGAATTGAAACCTCCATCCCTTCGCTGCGGACAAGCGCCGGGAATTCCATGGGCTCGTCTGTGGAGGCCTTCAGACTGGAATTGGGCCCGGGGTATACGACAGGCCAGACCTCGAACGGCTTCCCGACCCTGACCTGGAGGGCGCTTGGCATCTGGGTGGTTCTCGACAGCCCTGCATCGAGCGACCGCGTGATCCTCGTCGGCGTCGGGTCCCGTCGGTAACCTGCAGGTCCTGCTTGAGCGAGTGGGTAACCCTTTGCCGTGTTTGCTGTGTGATAACATCGAGGGAAGCGAGGTGATGAATTCCGTGAAGGGTCGGATAGGGTCACGGGCAGTCCTTCTGGTTCGCATCTTGGTGGTGATGCTCCTGGCCACACTGGCTCTCGCGCCGCCGGCGGGGGGCCAGCCGGTCTCGTTCATCGTTGTCTGGTTCCTCGGGTTCAATACCACCCAGCCGCCCTTCAACGACGTCGTGGCCCGACGCGCGGTGGCGACGGCGCTCGACCGAGCCCAGCTTGCCAAGGCGGACGACAACACCCTCGCCACCGGCGTGGAACCACCAGGGTGCCTTGGGCACAATCCCGGCGGCCGTATGCATCCGTTCAATCCGCAGCAGGCGCGTGAGCTGCTCGCGCAGAGTGGATTCAAGGCTGATGATTACAGCGAACTTGGGGTGTGGATGCTGTCTTCGCTGGGTCGGATCCAGACATCGAAACGGGAGACCGAGATCCTCATCGACAATCTGCGGGCCATCGGGATGCCCGCCACGGTGCGACAGTTTGGCAACTACGACGCGCTGCGTCGTATCGCCACCCTGTCCGTGGTGAAGATGTCCTATTGGGGAATCCTAACCCGATCCGACATCTGCGCCCGGGAGACGCTGGTTGAGGATCTGGTTCACTCCAAAGGTGTCTTCAATTACTTCGGGTATCAGAATGCAGAGGTCGACGCCCTCATCGAGCGCGCGCTGGGGGCACGCGACCGGCAGACGGCCGCGCAATTGTACCGCGAGGTCGAACAGAAGATCCTTGATGATGTTGTGATCGTCCCCGTGTGGTGGTACGTCTTCCGCTGAGGCCGGGCTAGCCAGTCGCGCGCCTGCGCAGCGGTTTGGCGCCACCGCGGATCCGGTGGAGGCTCTGCCGGAGCGCCTCCTGGAGGTCGATCACCTTTCGGGGCGCTTTCGGCTCGGCGAGCGTCTTTCCCGCCAGTTTGGCCTTGATCAGTTTCTGGAGAGCCTGCTTGACGTCGCTCTTGAACTCCGCCGGCTCGAAAGCCATCTCCATGCTGGCGATGAGCTGCTCCGCCATCTTCCGCTCATTCGCCAGGATCTTGACGGCTTGCGGGAGATCCGGGACCTCATCCGCACGGCGCACCTCGTCCGCGTAGTAGAGGGTCTGCATCACCAGGACCTCGTCCCTGGGCTGGATCGCCACCAGGTGTTCGCGGGTCCGGATGGCGACCTTGCCCAGTCCCGCTTTGCCTCGCTCGTGTAACGTCCGGCGCAAGAGCTCATACGCTTTCTCGCCACCCTTGCCCGGCCCCAGGTAGTACGCCTTGTCGAAGAAGAGGGGGTCGATCTCCTCCGCATCCACAAACCCGAGCAGCTCGACGGTGTGGGCCGTGGGCAGGGGCAGCGTCCGGAGTTCCTCGCTGGAGAGGGGGAGGTACTGCCCTTTGGCGTGTTCGACGCCGCGCACGATGCGCTCCCAGGGGATCTCCTCCTTCGTTTCGGGATTGATACGGATCTCCTTGATCGGCGTGAGTGTCGCGGCGTCAAGCAGGCGGAAGGATACGTCGCTGGTGCTCTCGACCGCGGAATAGAGTTTCATCGGGATCGTGACGAGGCCGAACGCCAGCGTCCCTGACCAGATCGGTCGCATGTAGCCTCCTCGTTCTCGGCCCACCGGTGTACTCCTCTCTTGCAAAATAATTCATTTCAAGTATTATATATTCAACGGAGGCTCCAGGGTGATCAACGTCAGCGTGATCGGGGCATCGGGGTATGGGGGCGGGGAGGTCGTCCGCCTGCTGGTCGGTCACCCAGAGGTGCGTCTGGCGCACCTGGTGGGGGACACCCGGGCTGGCGAGCCCTTCAGTGACGTCTTCCCGAACATGCGCGGCGTTGTCGACGCGCGCACCGAGCCGCTGGACGCCGCCAGGGTGGCGGCCGACTCGGACGTCGTCTTCCTGGCACTGCCCAACGGCATGGCGATGTCGCTGGTGCCGCAATTGGGAGAGCGCGTGAAGGTCATCGACCTGGGAGCGGATTTCCGGTTCCGCCGGGGCGCGGCGTACGAGCGGTGGTACAAGATGCCGCACACGGCGGAGGGTCTGCTCGCGCAGGCGGTCTACGGGCTTCCCGAACTCCACCGCGCGGACATCCGCCGCGCGCGGATCGTCGGCAACCCCGGCTGCTATCCCGTTGCGGCACTCCTCGCCGTGGCCCCGTTCCTGGCGAACGGCCTGACCAGCCCCCGAGGGATCGTCATCGACGCGAAGTCCGGGGTCTCCGGGGCGGGGCGAGGGACCTCAAGCCGGACCCACTTCTCCGAGGTCAACGAGAACGTCTTCGCCTACGGCACGCCCGGGCACCGGCACACCGGGGAACTGGAGGAGGAACTGGGCGCGATTGCCGCCGACGTGAACCTGACCTTCACCCCCCACCTGATCCCGATGACGCGCGGGATTCTCGCGACCGTCTATCTCCACCCCGTCCACCAGGTCACTCAGGCGGAGGCGGAGGCCGCCTTCTCCGAGATGTACGCCGGCGAGCCGTTCGTGCGGATCCTCGACGGCGAGCACCTTCCTCAGACCAAGGCGACACTCGGCAGCAACTTCTGCGACGTGGCTGTCCGCGTTGATCCGCGCAGCGGGATGCTGGTGGCGTTTGCGGCCATCGACAACTTGATGAAGGGCGCCGCCGGCAGCGCGGTGCAGAACATGAACCTGATGTGCGGCTTCCCCGAGGAGACGGGGCTGCGCGCGCCCGGCCTCTTCCCATGAGCCCGGCCATCGTGGCGGGATCGGTCACCTCGCCGGCGGGGATCCGCGCGGCCGGGGTCCGCTGCGGGATCAAAGCCGACCGCCCCGACCTGGCGCTCGTCGTCACCGACGCGCCGGCTGCGGCCGCCGCCTGCTTCACCACCAACCGGGTTCAGGCAGCGCCGGTCCAGGTGAGCCGCGCGCAGATCCGCCGGGGGCGGGCGCAGGCGGTGGTGATCAGCAGCGGCAACGCGAACGCCGCTACCGGGGAAGCCGGGCTGCGGGATGCGTGGGAGATGGTTGAGCTGACATCGCGGGCGCTTCGCATCGATCGGGACCTGGTGCTGGTGGCGAGCACGGGGGTGATCGGGGTCCCGCTCCCCATGGATCGCCTGCGGGGGTCCATTCCGGCGCTCGCCGCATCACTCGGACCGCACGGGGATCAGGCGGCGGAGGCGATCCTGACCACCGATGCCTTCGCCAAGACCGGTGCGGTGCAGGTGGAGGTGGCGGGGCGCGCCGTGACGCTGGGGGGGATGGCGAAGGGGGCGGGGATGATCCACCCGCGGATGGCGACGACGCTGTCGGTCGTGACCACCGATGCGGCCGTGGAGGCCGCTGTCCTGCAGCGCGCGCTCACCCACGCGGTGGACCGGTCGTTCAACCGGATCAGCGTGGACGGCGACACCAGCACCAACGACACGATCGTCCTGCTGGCCACCGGAGCGGCGGGCAATCCTCCGATGCGCACACCTGCGGATCACGGGTTTGCTGTCTTTCAGGAGGCGCTCGACGCGCTGACGCAGCACCTGGCCCGCCTGATCGTGCGGGATGGTGAAGGGGCGACGAAGGTGGTCGAGATCGTGGTCACCGGCGCCGCGACAGGCGACGACGCCCGGCGGGCGGGGGAGGCGATCATGACCTCGCCGCTCGTGAAGACCGCCTGCCACGGCATGGAGCCGAACTGGGGGCGCATCGTGGCCGCGGCGGGACGGTCGGGGGCGGAGGTGGATCCCGCGCGGGTCAGGGTTGCGATCGGCGGCGTTCGGGTGGTGGAGGGCGGGGTCGGCGTGCCCGAGCGCCTCCCCGCGGCCGCGGAAGCAATGCGCTCCAGCGAGTTTGTGATCGCGATCGACCTGGGGCTGGGCGGTGGGGAGTGGACCGGCTGGACCTGCGATCTGACCGAGGCGTATGTGCGTCTGAACAGCGGGTACCTGACATGACCGCACATGGCCCGGAGACAGGCGTGCAGAAGCGGGCCGACGCGATCACGGCTGAGGGCATGCTGATCGCTCGAGGGCTGCGGTACGTGAACGCCTGGCGCGGGCGCACGGTCGTCATCAAGTACGGCGGCAGCATCCTGGATCGTGTCGCGGGCACGATCATCGAGGACCTGGTGCTGCTCGCCGGCGCCGGGGTCAACCCTGTCCTGGTTCACGGCGGTGGGCCGGAGATCTCCCGGATGCTGGAACGGTTGGGGCGGCGGTCGCAGTTCGTGAACGGGCTCCGGGTCACGGACGACGAGACGATGGAGATCGTCGAGATGGTGCTCTCCGGCCGCGCCAACAAGACGCTGGTCGGCCGCATCATCAAGGCGGGTGGCAGTGCGGTGGGTCTCAGCGGCCGGGATGCGCGCCTCTTTGAAGCGGCGCCGTTGCGCACGCCACCGGGCCTGGGGCGGGTGGGCCAGGTGAACGCGGTGCACCCGGAGATCGTCCACGTGCTTGGGCGCGAGGGCCACATCCCGGTGGTTGCCTCTGTCGGCATCGATGGGGAGGGGGAGGCCCTCAACCTGAACGCCGACCATGCGGCCGCATCGCTGGCGGCGTCGCTCGGGGCGAGCAAGTTCATCGTGCTGACCGACGTCGAAGGAATTTACCGCGAGACACAGGGCAAGCGGGAACTCCTCTCGGTGGTCAGCGCGGAGCAGGCGCGGGCGCTGCTCGCGGACGGGACCATCGCCGGAGGCATGATGCCCAAAGTGGAGGCGTGCTTGCAGGCGATTGCGGGCGGCGTCGCCTCGGCGCACATCATCAGCGGCGAGGTAGCGCACGCGCTGCTGGTGGAGCTCTTCACGGAGGAGGGTGTGGGGACGATGCTTGTGCCCGACCGAAGCCAATGAGCGGGACACGGACGGAGGCCGTGCAACGCATGAGCGCCAAGGTGCTCATGTCCAACTACCGCCGGGCGCCCGTGGCGTTTGCGCGGGGAGAGGGGATCCGGCTGTACGACCTGGAGGGGCGGGTCTACCTCGACTTCGTCGCGGGGATCGCGGTCTCGGTGCTCGGCCACTCGCATCCCCGACTGGTCGCGGCGATTCAGGCGCAGGCGGCGCGCCTGATCCACGTGAGCAACCTGTATCTGATTCCGGAGCAGGCACGCCTGGCCCAGTGGCTCACCAGCCGGAGCGGTTTGGACCGGGCCTTGTTCGGCAACAGCGGCGCGGAGGCCAACGAGGCCGCCATCAAACTCGTTCGGCGCTTCGCGCACGCGCGGCGGTCAGGCCGCTTCGAAATCGTGGTGGCGGAAGGCGCCTTCCACGGCCGCACCCTGGGGGCGCTGGCGGCGACGCCGGTGGCCAAATACCAGGAGGGATTCTCGCCCCTGCCGGAGGGGTTCCGCGCCGTCCCCTTCAATAACCCCGCGGCCCTCGCCGACGCGGTCACCGACCGGACGTGTGCGATCCTGCTCGAACCGGTGCAGGGAGAGGGCGGGGTCCATCCGGCGACCGAGGAGTTCCTCGCCGCCGCCCGCCGGCTGTGCGACGCGCACGGGCTGCTGCTGATCTTCGACGAGGTGCAGACGGGCATCGGGCGCACGGGGACGATGTTTGCCTTCCAGGCGTACGGTGTGCGGCCGGATATCCTCACGCTCGCCAAAGGGCTGGGCGGCGGCGTGCCGATCGGAGCGGTGCTGGCGCGCGAGGAGGTGGCGGAGGTCTTCCAGCCGGGCACGCACGGCTCCACGTTCGGCGGCAATCCGCTCGCCTGCGCGGCGGCGCTGGCCGTCGTGGAGACGGTGGAAGAGGAGGATCTCGCGGGCCGCGCGGCGGTGCTCGGTCGGATCCTGCAGGACGGTCTGCTGGACTTGGGGCGGCGTACCAGTGCGATTTCCGCGGTGCGGGGACGGGGACTGCTCGTGGCCGCCGACCTCGACCGCGAGGCGGCTCCAATCGTGGAC
>JANONS010000119.1:0-2639 GCA_031420915.1 Armatimonadota bacterium | reverse complement strand
GACATCGAGCCACGTGTGCATGCTCTATGCACCTCCTTGTGTATCGCGAGAAACGGCTCTACTGAACGACGAGGCGTCGGCCAGCGATAATCAGCCAGATGACGAAGAGGACGAGCAGCCAGGTCAGAGGATCCTGACCCTTCTCATTGACGAGATGCCGGTGGAAAACGCTGCGTAGATGGGTCTCGAGCCATGTGTACATCGCTTCACCTCCAGACCGTTTTTAGGCACTTCCCTCGGCGCGGTTCTTCAACGCGACTAGCATATTATGAATGTTCTTGCGCATCAAGGTCCGCAGGATGTTGCTGAGCAGAGCACCCGCCAGGGGGATATCGAGCTCAAAGTCCACCTCGATCGTGGTCTTGGTGCCTTCAGACCCAGTTTCAAACCGCCACGTCCCCTCATAGCGGGTGAAATCGCCCTCCCGCTGCCGGAAGGTGCAGCGGTGCTCCCCATCATCCCAGATGTCCTCTTCCACCCACCGGATCTTTCGTCCCTGCACCAGCCCCACCCAGCGGCTGAGGGTGTTGCCGTTCCAGCGCTCGAGCACTTCGACGCTTTCCAGGTCCGGCATGAACTCCGGAAAATTCTCCACCGCCCGGGCCAGCGCGTAGACTTGGTCGATGGGTGCCGCGATGACGATGGACGCATCCACCCGGGCCATGGCTTATGCCCTCCCGGCGATCCGCCGCGCGGCGGTGATAAATCCCGTGTGCGCCACCATGCGGTGGGCGGGACGCACACTCCGTCCGTCGATGTTCCAGGGACGGATGAGCGCCTCGATCGTCTCGATCATGGCGAACCGCCCGCTCCTCTGGAGCGTCTCCACCGTCTGCTGGGCCTGGGGCACCGTGGGCACGTAGGAGACCCAGACCCCGCCGGGACGCAGGGCGTCCGCGGCGTGGTCCACCACCTGCCAGGGTTCGGGAAGGTCGAGGAAGAGCCGATCCACCGGACCGTCCGGGATGCCCACGTAGATGTCGTGCGCCCGCAGAGTCAGGTTGTCCGCCTCGCCGAGGAACCGCGCGATGTTCCTCTGGGCCTGGCGGGCAAATTCCTCTCTGAGTTCATAAGAGAACACCCGCCCCGCCGGTCCCACCGCGCGCAGGAGGGTCATGGTCAGCGCCCCCGAACCCGTCCCCGCCTCCACCACCGTCGCCCCAGGGTAGACGTCACCCCACAGGAGTAGGACCGCCAGGTCCTTGGGGTAGATCACCTGCGCGCCGCGAGGCATCTCCAGCACGAACTCCGCCAGGGTGGGCCGGAGGACCAGCACGCGCTCCCCGCGGGAGGTCTCGACCGTCTCCCCTTCCTCCCGTCCGAGCAGCGAGTCGTGGGGGATCTTACCGCCGCGCAGGTCGTGGACACGACCCGGCTCCAGCGTGGTCAGGTAGCGACGGCCCCGCCGGTCCAGGAAGAGGACGGGCTCCCCCACCGCGAGCGGGCCCGTCCGCGCCATCCTTAGGCTCTGATCCCGCGGGGGGTCACATGTTCACGCACCCAGTCCACGATGTGCTGCAACGAGGTGCCGGGGGTGAAGATCTCGGCGATGCCGGCGGCCTTCAACGCTGGGGCGTCCTCGTCAGGAATGATGCCGCCGGCGAAGACCAGGATGTCCTCCGCGCCGCGCTCCCGCAGGAGCTGCATGATGCGGGGGAAGAGAACGTTGTGAGCGCCGGAGAGGATGGAGAGACCGATCGCATCCACGTCCTCCTGGATCGCGGCGTTGACGATCATCTCGGGCGTCTGGTGCAGCCCGGTGTAGATGACCTCGACGCCGGCATCACGCAGCGCGCGGGCGACCACCTTGACCCCGCGGTCGTGGCCGTCGAGTCCGGGTTTGGCCACCAGGATGCGGATTTTGGCTTCTGGCATACTCCTGTTCTTCCCCTATCTGTACGCGGCACCTCTCAGTGAAATGACAAGAACACGGATGATGTGTTCAAGGAGGTCTACCTCGTACAGGATTCGCCAGTCGCGGACGCGGAGCCGCCAGACTCCAGGTTGCCCCTTTACGGGTCGAATATCCAAGGGCGGATCAAAGGGATCACGCTGCAACCGGTCCAGCGCTCTACCCAGTCGAACCCGCGTCTGCGCATCGACTCGCCGCAGAGCCCGCCCGCCCTGTCGCGACAACCGCAGCTCAAACGGCCCGCCCAAGTTCTAGCTCCCGCTTCAGATCCTCCCATGTGATGTACCGAGCGCGCGCCATCTCCTCGATGGTCTTCACCAACGCCTCGCTCTCCTCAGGCGTCAGATCCTCGGGCGGCCGGTTCATGGCGAGATACAGACCCAGCAATCGGTCGACCAAGCCGGCGAAGACCTGCCCCATGGGCTGGTCTAACTCGACGGCGGCACGTTTGAGCGCCTTGACGGTCTCCGCGGGCACATTCCGTAGCATGAGGTCTTTCGTCATGATGGCCATCAGCGCAACCTCCGCAATCAAGATAACATTATTCATCGACGCTAGCAAGGAGGCGAAGCAGCGGATGCTTTAGATGATGGCCGACTCGCGATACTCGCCGTAGACTGCGCGGAAGACGTCGCAGATCTCACCCAGCGTCACGTGGGCCTTGACCGCGCCCACGATCGCGTACATCGTATTGCCGCCTGTGCGTGCCGTCTCGTGCAGGCGGGCC
>JANONS010000118.1:0-6502 GCA_031420915.1 Armatimonadota bacterium | reverse complement strand
CGGGAGGGGCACTGGTCGTCGAGGCCGCCGCCGCGACCATCCCGGCCATCCGGCGGCTGCTCGGCCTGGCGCGCGCACAGGATATCCGCGTCTTCTACACGCAGGACACGCACCAGGAGGAGGATCCCGAGTTTTCGATCTGGGGGCGCCACGTGCTGGAAGGCTCGTGGGGGTGGCAGATCATCGACGAGCTCGCGCCTCGCCCGGGGGACCGGGTGATCCGGAAACTGCGCTACGATGGCTTCTTCGGGACTCCCCTCGATCATGAACTGCGCCTCGCCGGCACCGAGACCGTGGTCGTCTGCGGCACCGTGGCCAATATCTGCGTGCTCCACACCGCCGGGAGCGCCGCTCTGCGCGGGTATCGGGTGATCCTCCCGATCGATGGGATCTCGGCCCTCACGCCATTTGACCTCCAGGCGGCGATCCGCCAGGTGTCGTTTCTCTACCGGGGTGTAATTACTACCAGCGAGGCCATCCGCGCGGCGGGGTGAGGGTGTGAGCCCTGACCGTTGGATGAGTCGGGAGGTGTGACGTGGCACGGGATCGAGCAGCCCGATTGACGCGGAAGACCGGCATCAACCTCCTTCCCATCGTGATCTTCGTTATCGTCGCCGCCGTGGCGGGGGCGGGCCTATTCGCCTGGGACTACCGGTGGCGGAAGCAGCAGGAGGTCCAGAGCCGCCCGCCGGCCCCGCCGGCTCCGGAGGTGCTGGTGCGGAACCTGGTGGAGAGCATCATCGGCAAGGACACCGTGAAAGACGCGAAACTCGATGCCGCCACCGGCACGGTATCCATCACGTTTGAATCCGCGACGTTCAAGCCGGACCAGCCCAAGAAGGACTCACGGGAGTTCATTGACGCGGAGGCCAAGCTGGCGACCGATGTCATCCTCAGGCTCCCGGAGCAACTGCTTGCATCCGTCCCGGCGCTTGGACAGGTGAAGCAGGTCACCCTCACCATCGTCTATCAGGGAGCCACCCTGGCCACCGCTATCGCCCAACGGGACAAGAAGGGCGTGCAGGTCACCTACGTCGATCCCCGAGTGAAGTAGCGCCGTGTTTGCCATCAACTTCTACTCGTCCGTCTTTGCCGAGATGCTGCGGCAGGGGCGGAAGACTGCCACGATCCGGCTCGGAGAAAAGCAGGAGAAGTATGTTGAGGGGCAGGTGGTCTGGCTGACGGTCGGCCGGCGGTTCGGCACGCGCCGGAAGGTCGCGTCCGCCATCATCGACCGGGTGGAGGTGAAGCGCCTGGCGGAGGTCACGCCGCGGGAGATTGAACGGGATAACCCCGAACTCCGCCGCCACGAAGAACTGCTGGACTTCCTGGCCAAGATCTACGGCCGTAAGATCTCCCTCGACGACCTGGTCACGGTGATCCACTTCTCCCGGATCGAGGAGGGCGCCGCGGACGCGGGCCCCCCGATCACCGGTCTCGGCGGAGGCGACTAGTCGGCGGTCAGGAGGCTCCTCCCATCCGCTGGTCGTCCAGCGCCTGCGCCCGCCTGGTGTGGTGGATCGCCCGCCGCCAGAGGAAGATCACCAGAGGGATCACGGCCAGAGCGAGGGCGTTCTGGGAGAACACCAGCGCATCGTAAGCGGCGTGGGCCAGGATGGCGAGGCCAAGCCCGGTGAGCAGCCAGACGGTCTCCCGCGCCGCAAACTTGGCGATCCCCAGGTAGTACCCCATCACCGCGCCGAAGAAGGCGTGTCCCGGCACCGAGAGCAGGGCGCGCGCCACCCCGACGCCGACCCCGCCGCTGAGGACGTAGAAGAGGTTCTCCACCGTGGCAAACCCCAGGGAGGCGGCCACCGCATAGATGATCCCATCGAGCACCTCGTTGAACTCCCTATGGCGGTAGACGATCACCAGGATGGCGAGAAACTTCACACCCTCCTCGATCAGGCCGATCGCGGCGGCGGCGGCAAGCGGCGGCGCGGTGCGCCCCTCAAGTGAGAGCCCGGTTGCGGCAAACACGCCCACTTCGAGGAGCCCGGCGATGAAGGCCGATCCCCCACCGAAGAAGAAGACGCGGCGGACCAGGTAGCGGGGTTCGGGGCGGAGGCGATCCCGCTGCAGGAAGTACCACAGCCAGAAAATCCCCGGCGCGACCGCCAGCGCCACCAGCAGCATCGGCCCGCTACCGCGGCCCGGCTGCTACTGCCGGGGATGGCATGTGGAGGAACTCCGGGGGGACTCCGGCCGGTGCCGGAGGATCAGCGAGAGGAACTTGCTCAGGCGGAGGCGGCGGTCAGGATGCATCGATGAACCTGTCCATCGACGCGACGCAGGTCGAGGATGGTCTCGGACATCCTTCGCCTGCGCGCACGGGACTCCTTCCGCAATACGATCCGGCGTGCCCGTGATCCCGCACGCTTGAGCAGCCTGTGGGCATGGTGTAGGCTCAACCCGAAAGCGCGCATCTGTGTGGTGGAGAGGAGTCCAGTGGGCGGCCAGCTCGTCGAGTGCGTCCCCAACATCAGCGAAGGCCGGAGGGGAGACGTGATCGCATCCGTCGCGGACGCGGTGCGGCGTACGGATCAGGTCCGCCTGCTCGATGTCCAATCGGACGCGAGCCACAACCGGTCGGTCGTCACTTTCGCCGGCCGACCCGCGGCGGTCATCGAGGCGGCCTTCGCCCTCTGTGCCCGCGCGGTCGACTTGATCGACATGAACGCGCACCGCGGCGCGCACCCGCGTCTCGGCGCCGTCGACGTCGTCCCCTTTGTCCCGATCGCCCACGTGACGATGGAAGAGGCGGTGGCGCTGGCCCGGACGTTGGGAGATCGCATCTGGGAGCGCCTCCGGGTCCCCGTCTATTTCTATGCTGAGGCAGCCGCCACGCCGCAGCGCGTCCGCCTGCCTGACATCCGGAAGGGCGAATACGAAGGGCTGAGGGAGAAGATGGCCGATCCCGCCTGGGCGCCGGACGTGGGCGAGCCGATCCCCCACCAGACGGCGGGGGCCACCGTCGTCGGCGCCCGCAGGCCGCTCATCGCCTACAACATCAACCTCAAGACCGCTGACGTGGACGTGGCCAGGCAGATTGCTCGCGCCGTGCGCGAATCGAGCGGGGGGCTGGTGCACGTGCAGGCGATGGGCGTCGCCTCGGAAGGCGGTCAGGCCCAGGTCTCGATGAACCTGCTCGAGTACACCTCCACGCCGATCGCCCGCGTGTTTGACGCGGTGCGGGCCGAGGCGGCCCGGCACGGCGTGGAGATCGCCGAGAGTCAGGCCGTGGGTCTGGTGCCCCTCGACGCGCTGGTGGATGTGGCGCGCCATTACCTGCGTCTGCGCGATTTCGATCGCGAGCAGGTGCTTGAAGCCCGGTTCATGGAATGATGGAGGCCGGCCCATGACCTTCCCCCCGCGTCTTCTTGGCCGCGCGGTGCTGCGATGCGATCGCGTGGCGTCCACGAACGATCTGCTGCACACCCTGGCCGCCCGGGGGGCGGGGGAAGGGACGGTCGTCGTGGCACGGGAACAGACCGCCGGGCGCGGGCGGTTGGGGCGCATGTGGGCCTCTCCTCGGGGCGGGCTCTGGTTCTCCGTGCTGCTGCGGCCCTCCGATCCGGCGGATGCGCGCCTGGGGTTAATGGTCGCGGTGGGCGTCGCGGAGGCTCTGCGCACCGTTTCTGGCGCGGATGTGCGGATCAAATGGCCGAATGACCTGGTGCTCGCCGGGCGGAAGGTGGGAGGCATCCTGGTAGAAGTGCGCCCCCCGTGGGCGATCGTTGGGATCGGGGTGAACGTGAACGTGGATCCCCTAGATTTGCCCATCGAGGTCCGTGAGCGGGCCACCTCCCTCGCTGCGGTGAGCGGACGGGAGTGTGATCTGGCAGACGTTCTGGCTGGCGTGCTGGACGGGGTGGATGAGGTGTACGCCGCCTATGGGTCGGGAACGGTTGAGGATGTGCTGGAGCGCTGGCGAGACCTCAATATCACCCTGGGCCGGTTCGTGGAGGTTCGCGCCGGGGACCGGGTGGTCGAGGGCACGGCCCTCGATATTGATGGAGACGGCGCGCTGCTGGTAGCTGGTCTCGACGGGCAGGCAGCGCGCGTGGTCGGCGGCGACGTCACGATTCTGGCGGGAGGTGGTCGCCCCTGACGCTCTCCGGCTCCGCCCACGCGGGTATTACCACGGTCGGAGGTATCCGTGTGGGCCACGCCACCGATCGGGAGGCCGTGACCGGTTGCACGGTCCTGCTGGCGACGCGGGGCGCGGTGGCCGGCGTGGATGTGCGCGGGGCGGCCCCGGCCACGCGGGAGACCGACCTGCTGCGGCCGGGGATGCTGGTCGAGCGGGTGCACGCCATCCTGCTCACCGGTGGCAGCGCCTTTGGTCTGGCCGCGGCGGACGGGGTGATGCGCTACCTCGAAGAACGGGGAATCGGATTCGACGCGGGGGTGGCGCGGGTGCCGATCGTACCCGCGGCCGCGCTCTTTGATCTGGGCGTGGGACGCGCGGATGTGCGACCCACGGCCGAGATGGGGTATCGGGCATGCCAGGTGGCGGCGGACGGACCCGTCGAGGAGGGGACGGTGGGGGCGGGGACCGGGGCCACCGTCGGACACCTGCTGGGTCCCGACGGGGCGATGCGGGGAGGGATCGGGACGGCGGCCCTCCGATTGCCAGGTGATGTCGTCGTGGGAGCGCTGGTCGCGGTCAACGCCTTCGGCGATATTCGAGATGAGGCCACCGGCGCGATCCTCGCCGGGACCCGTACACCAACCGGCGAATTCGTCGACACCGCCCGTGCCTTTTTGGAGGGGAAGGGTCAGCTCGGGTTCGCGCGCTTCACGTCGACCAACACCACGCTCGCGGTCGTCGCCACCAACGCGGGCTTGACCAAATCCGAGGCCACCAGGCTGGCGCAGCTCGCACAGGACGGGTTCGCGCGCGTCATCTCCCCCGCGCATACGATGGTCGACGGCGATATCGTCTTCGCCTTGAGCACAGGGGATGCGGTGAGCAATCTGCTGACGCTGGGCTCGGCGGCGGCCGGGGTCGTCGCCCAGGCCATCACCCGGGCGGTGCGCATCAGCAACGGGCTGTGGACCTGAACCGGCCCTGACGCGCGGGCTCGGGTGGTCGGTAGTGGGTCAATCGGACTGTTTACCCTTGTATAGATGGAGCGTGAACCCACGAGCCAGGAGGTCATCGCTCGGCTGCGACCCTACGTCGAGCGCGCGAAGCGCCTCAAGGGGTTCCAGCTCGAAGTTGAACCGATTCGTCTCGGCCCCCCTTTGCCCTGGAACTATAAGGCCCGAGCGAGGGAACTGTTGGCCGGCGCCCGGTCCGTGCTCGATATCGGCACGGGAGGCGGCGAGGTCTTCTCCGAAATCTTAGAGGCATGCGAGGTCTTGGCTATCGCCACGGAGCCATGGCTTCCCAACGTGCCGGTTGCTGCGCGACGGCTGCAGCCATTCGGTGCGCATGTGGTACATGCGAACAGCCTCGCCCTCCCGTTCGCCCACAAGGCTTTCGATCTTGTCCTCAACCGGCATGAGGAGCTCGACCCTGCTGAAGTAGCACGGGCACTCGCTCCCGGCGGCCATGTGCTCACCCAGCAGGTTCACTCGGACAACTGGAAAGAGCTCCGGACGTTCTTCCCGAGGATGACTGACTGGGGGCCACATTTCGAGCGCTACCAGGATGGGCTTCGCGCGGGTGGGCTTGTGATCACGCACGCCGAGCTGAATGAAACGCCGGTGGCCTTTCGAGACCTGGGCGAAGTTGTCTACATGCTCACGGCCCTCCCCTGGGAGGTTCCCGACTTCGATGTCCCACGGGACATTGAAGCTCTCGTGGCGCTGGAAAAAACACTGCGGCGTCCTGAAGGAATTGTCCTAACCGAGGGTCGTTACCTCATTGAAGCATACAAACCGGCATGAACCCATCATGGGGTGGTCGCACCCCTTGCGGGTCATGCTGCAGAGCGGTACGGTGGTGGGTAGCCGGCATCCATCTGGAGCCGGACTGGACGATCGCAGGTCGGGGCTTCGTCCGGTATCTGCACGCAGAACTGGAACGGAGGGAGTGAACATGGCACAGACACATCTGGCGCCCCCGCCAACCCGGTGGGGGATTCGTTTTACCACGCGGGACATTACGATCACCGGTATCCTTGGCGCCATCGCCGCCCTGCTGGGCCTGGTTCCCGGATTGGGGTTCATCCCCGCGCCCACGCCGGCGGGGGCCGCGACGACCATGCACATCCCGGCGATCATCGCGGGCATCCTGGAAGGGCCCGTCGTCGGAGCGCTGGTCGGCGCCATCTTCGGCGTGTTTTCGTTCAGCCGGGACACTACCGGGATCTTCAGGAACCCCCTCATCGCCTTCGGCCCGCGCATCCTCATTGGCGTCGTCGCCTTCCTGGTCTTCCGCGCGGTCCTGGGCCGGTTCGCGCGCGGCGTGGCCGCCGCTGCCATCGGCGCCGGTCTCTACACGATTTTCGGCCCGGGCGCCCGGCAGTTCGAGGCGGCCTATGCCGACGGC
>JANONS010000117.1:0-3547 GCA_031420915.1 Armatimonadota bacterium | reverse complement strand
ACCGTCCTCTTCATGACCTTCTACATGCTCGTGGAAGGCCCGCAGATCAAACAACAGTTCTTGACCCTCTTTCCCGCCGAGCGGAGCACACGGGTCGAGGAGATTCTTCAGCGCATCGGGTTGAAGTTTGGGGGCTGGGTCCGCGGACAACTGCTCCTCGGCCTCATCATCGGGGTCGTGGTGGGGATCGGCGCCGCGGCGCTGCGGCTGCCCTACCCGCTTCTGCTCGGCCTGATCGCCGGCATCACCGAACTGATCCCGATCGTGGGACCGATTCTCGGCGCGATCCCCGCGGTGCTGATCGCCCTGTTTCAGCCCCCCCTGTTGAGAATTCCCCGGGTCCTTATCGTCGCGGTGTTCTATGCGGTGGTCCAGCAGGCCGAATCCAACTTTGTCGTGCCGCGCGTGATGCGCATGGCCGTCGGCATCTCCCCCCTGTTGACGGTGATCGCGCTCCTGGTCGGCGTCAAACTCCTGGGGATCATCGGGGCGCTGCTGTCGATTCCTGTTGCCGCGGCCCTGCAGGTCGTGGTCGGAGAGATCTTACAGACTATCCGGAAGGCGGCTCGTCAATAACCTCGAGAGTGAGCCGGAACGCCCTCCCCCGCCCCAGGAAGTCCGGGATCGTGATCGTGTAGACGCCCGGCCGGCCGGCGCGGAACCCTGTTTCGACGAGATCCAGGTTGGGATCTGGGATGGGTGCCACGATCGGACCTCCGCCGCTCCGCAACGCCAGCACGCTCTGTCCGGGAACCAGGAACAGCGTGTCTGTCGCGGCGTGGACGACGCCGTTTCGGTCCATCCGGTAGCGCCAGACGACGGACGAAGGGAGTCGGACCGGCGCGCTGACGGGCCGGAACGCCCGCCCATCCCACCGCAACCCTCGAGCACCGCGGGGGTCACGCTCCACGATCACGCCCCGCGAGACCTCGACGCGTCCCGCGGTCTCACCTTCATACAATACAGTGAGACGTCCCCACCGCTTGCCGATCACACGGTAGCGGACACGCCCGTCGTCCTGATACGACGGAAAGACCGCCGCCTCCCGGCGTCCGGCCAGCGGAACCGCCGGCGGGAGGTCGGGGATACCGGGTAGCGGGGCCAGCCACATGAGACGCCAGCGGTGGCGCCAGCGGTCGTACCCGGCGAGGAGGGCGCGGCGGAGGCTCGCCGGCGCTCCCGGATAAGGCGGGACATACGCGGTCGCGGCAATTTCCAGCGGCGGACGCCCGTCGAGTTCCACCCGCGCCTGGTTGACGACGCTGCTCCCCTTCGGCAGAAAAGTGGACAGCGTCGGCGCTGGCGGCGCAGGAACCCGCCACCACGCGAACAGCGCCGCGGCAATCACGCCGGCGGCGAGGGGCGCCGCCAGGAGCCTCGCGGCCAGAGGCCGTTTCACCGATCGTCTTGCGACTCGATGATCGCCAGGGCCTGAGAAAGGGCGGCGGTGAGGAACGCCGTGGCTTCGTGCTCGCACAGATCACCGAACCCACGCCGATCGAGGAACGCCTGCAAGACGGGAATCAGGGCCGCCAGTTTGCGCGACATATAGGAGAAGAGATCCCAGTAGGCTTCCTCCGTCGCAGGGTCTCCTATACCGGTGCGATCGATGAGGGTCAGATACCGGCTGTGCAGGTCGCGATAGTGCACGTCCTTCTCGTGCTCCTCGCGGACGCGGTCGAGCAGCGCGGACACCTCGTTGTCCTCCATCGCTTCCTGGGCGAGGAAGGACATATCCAGCAGGAGCTCGCTCAATTCCTCATGGGGGTGCCCCAGGTGGAGGTCTTTCTTGTGGCCGTCGGCGCCGATCAACCGCCGCAACTCCCGGCTCAGTTCGTCGTCGGCTTTCGGCAGCGGCGGCGGGCGGTCATCCGCGTCCGCGCGCTCGTGGATGGCAATCTGCGGCAGCAGTTCTTGACCAAACCGCTTGGAGAGGTAGACCCGCATCTCTTCTTCATCGATCGGCCTCAGGTGGGCCAGGATGAGGGCCTTTCCCGTGAACCTCCGGTAGCGCCAGCCTTCCCTGCCGAGCGCGTCCACCACATCGGCGACGCGGTCCAGCCAGGGGCCACCACGCTTCGCTTCACGCCGCAAGAGCGCCGAGAGGGTCTTGAGGGAGCGGCCGCGGAAGGGAAGCTTTCGCGGCCGCTCAAAGAGACGGATTTCGATTTCGGTGTAAGTGTGAGACCGAGCCATGCCGGGTATCGTAAGTATACCAGATGAACTGGGGCGGAGCCTGCCGGCTCCGCCCCACAGTTTACTGCGGGGGAGTGGCGACCAGCCCTCGAATAAGGTCAATGCCTTGTTGTGAGGCTGTCGCGCCGGCGGCGCCCGCTCCGTAGGTTGGGTCCGTCGCCCCCGCACCCGACCTCTGCCCACCTGTGGGCCGGCTTAGACGTACCTCACAAAGGGTTTTCGCAGGGCCGGGCGACATTCGAAGAGCACCAATGAGGATTGTGTCAGCGTTCCTGACAGGTTTGCTCGTGGGAGGCGCGGCGGTCTGGATTGCCACGGGCGGGGCAGCGACGTTCCGATCGAGAACCGGCCGTGTGCCGGCGGGGATCCCTACCGCCATCGCACCGGGCGGTCAGATCCGAGAGTTCCGCCTGGAGACAAAGCCCGCGAAGTGGGAGATCTTCCCCGGGACGGTCACCGACGCCTGGACATACAACGGCCAGGTCCCTGGGCCTGAGCTGCGGGTGCGGGAGGGGGATCTCGTGCGGGTCATCGTCACCAACTCCCTGCCCGTGCCGACGACGGTCCACTGGCACGGCGTGGACCTCAACTGGAAGATGGACGGCGTGCCCGGGGTCACCCAGAAAGCGATCCAGCCCGGTGAGGTATTCAACTACGAGTTCATCGCCACCCCGGCGGGTACGCGGATGTACCACTCCCATCAGGACAGCAACGCGCAGATGGAACTGGGGCTCTACGGGGCGCTGATTATCGAACCCAGGAACGGTCCGAAGTACGACATCGAGCGCACGATCATCCTCGACGAGCGGGCGCTCGACTTCACGGTCGAGGTCGCACTGGGGCAGCGGGAGCTGCGGGGAGCAGATGCGGGCAACGGGCGGGGCGGGGCATTTCAGTATGACCTGTTCCTGATGGATGGGAAGGCTGGCTCGGCGATCCCCCCGATCCACGTGAAGCCCCAACAGCGGGTCCTGCTTCGGCTCATCAACCTGGGCAATCTGCCGCACTCGATCCACCTGCACGGTCACGTCTTCACCGTCGTGGCCACCGACGGCAATCTAGTGCCGCGCGGTGGTCGGCTGCGCAAGGACACGGTGACGCTCGGGCCGGGGGAGCGGGCCGACCTAGAGGTCATCGCCTACAACCCCGGGGTGTGGATGTTCCACTGCCACATGCCCAACCATGGAGACAACGGGATGATGACCCTGATGCAGTACGAGGGGTTCAAACCCGTTGAGGAGCATTCCATGCGCCTCCCGGTCCGGCTGGGCCATCCAACCGTGGCGAAGGCGACGTCCGAAGCTCCCAAGGTTTCCCCAACGCCTTCGCAGGCTCGGAGCGCACTGCCGTC
>JANONS010000116.1:0-2100 GCA_031420915.1 Armatimonadota bacterium | reverse complement strand
GGCGCAGCGCTCCGAGTGGAATCACGACGCCGAACTCGACTGGAGCGCACTCGCGGCAGTGGAGCACCGTGGCGTTCAGCGTTTGGTTGCCGATCTCAATCGAGTCTATCGCAACACGCCTGCGATGTACGAATACGACTGTGAGCCACGTGGTTTTGAATGGATAGACTTCGCTGACCGAGAACAATCCGTGCTCACCTTTATGCGCCGTGGCCGTGACGAGTCTGCACTGGTGATTGTCGTGTGCAACTTCACACCGGTGCCCCGCCACGACTACCGGGTGGGTGTCCCGCGGGGCGAGCGGTGGCAGGAAATCCTGAACAGCGACAGCACGATCTATGGGGGAAGCGGTCAGGGCAATGTGGGCGGGGCGGATGCGCAGCCCTCTCCCTTCCACGGTCGCCCCTATTCCCTCACCCTGACCTTTCCACCGCTGGCCGCCGTGTTCTTCAAGAACACAAGCGGCACCTGATAAGCCATCCATCACGATCAGCCCATGCGATACGTCTGCATTCACGGTCACTTCTATCAGCCGCCGCGGGAGAACCCCTGGCTTGGGATGATCGAGCGGCAGGACACCGCTGCTCCCTACCACGACTGGAACGAGCGGATCACCGCGGAGTGCTACCGGCCCAACGCGGCGGCCCGCCTCATCAATCCTGAGGGCCGGATCGCGAAGATCATCAACAACTACAGCCGGATGAGCTTCAACGTCGGGCCAACGCTGCTCGCGTATCTCGAGGTCGCGGCGTCCGATGTCTACCAGGCGATCCTGCTGGCCGACCGGGAGAGCCGGGAGCGATTCTCCGGGCACGGCTCGGCCCTCGCCCAGGCCTACGGCCATGCCATCCTCCCCCTGGCGACGCGCCGCGACAAGGTCACGCAGATCCGCTGGGGGATCCGGGACTTCCAGCGCCGGTTTGGGCGGTCGCCCGAAGGCATGTGGCTGCCCGAGACCGCGGTGGACCTCGAGAGCCTGCAGATTCTGGCGGAGGCGGGCCTCCGGTTTACGATCCTCGCCCCGCGCCAGGCCCGCCGCATCCGCCAGACCGGGAGCGACGCCTGGCAGGACGTCAGCGAACGCCGGATCGACCCCACGATGGCGTACCGGCTCGACACGCCTTCGGGCCGCTCGATCGTCATCTTCTTCCGCGACTCTCTGATCTCGCGCGCGGTCGCGTTCGAGGGGGTGCTCGGCAGCGGCGAGGAGTTCCTGCACCGCCTCTTCGGTGGATTCTCCGACGACAGGCCCCATCCACAGCTGATGCACATCGCCACCGACGGGGAAACCTATGGCCACCATCAGCGGCAGGGGGAGATGGCGCTGGCGTACGCGCTGGACGCCATCGAGTCCGGCGAGGGGACGCGGCTGACCAACTACGGCGAGTTCCTCGAGCGGCATCCGCCAACCCATCTCGTGGAGATCGCCGAGCATACGTCCTGGAGTTGCGAGCACGGGGTGGAACGGTGGAGAAGCAACTGCGGGTGCAACAGCGGCATGCACCCCGGTTGGAATCAGGGGTGGCGAACGCCGTTGCGCGAGGCGCTGGACTGGCTCCGAGATACGCTGGCGCCGCTGTACGAGGCGCAGGCGGTCCGGTTCCTCCGCGACCCCTGGGCGGCGCGGGACGAGTACATCGAGGTGATCCTCGACCGCTCGGCGGAGAATCTCCAGCGATTCCTGGCGGAGCACGCCGCCCGCGGGCTGGACGAGGGTGAACTCATCACCGCCCTGAAGCTGTTGGAACTCCAGCGGCACGCGCTGCTGATGTTCACGAGCGACGGGTGGTTCTTTGACGACCTCTCGGGGATCGAGACGGTGCAGGTGCTGCGATACGCGTGCCGTGCTATCGAACTGGCGGAAGGTCTGTTCGGTGACCACTCATTGGAATCGGGCTTCCTCGAGCGGCTCGAACGGGCCAGGTCCAACATCCCCGAGCAGGGGGACGGCGCACGCATCTATGAGACGCTGGTCAAACCCGCGATGATCGACCTGGAAGGCGTCGGCGCGCACTACGCGACGCGGTCGCTCTTTGAGCCGCCCGGCGAACAGACGAAGGTCTATGCCTTTGCCGTCGAGCAGCAGGACCACCGCAGCCT
>JANONS010000115.1:0-3038 GCA_031420915.1 Armatimonadota bacterium | reverse complement strand
CCTGCAGACGGGCGGCCAGGTTCACTGCGTCGCCAGTCACCAAGAACTCGCCCTTTTCCGCAGCCGTAGGGTCCGCGACGACCTCGCCGGTGGCAATGCCGATGCGGGTTGTGATATCAGTCACTCCCTCGATGGCGCGCAGGATTCGAAGCGCCGCACGCACGGCCCGCTCCGGGTCGTCCTCGTGCGACGCGGGGAGCCCGAAGACCGCCATCACCGCGTCGCCGATGAATTTCTCGACAGTGCCGCCATGCCGTTCGATCTGCTCGCGCACCGCGGAGAAGTACCGACGCACCGTTTCCCGCCACTCCTCAGGATCTCGCGACCCCGCGAGCGAAGTGGAATCTACGAGGTCAGAGAAGAGTATGCTGACGATCTTGCGTTCTTCGAACGATCTCCCCAGGGCCAGGCGGGTGCCGCAGTTGGCGCAGAAACGCGCATCCTCGGCGTTCTCGCGCTTGCAGGTCGGGCAGCGCATCGACGTCTCCGAGCGGCAGTATTCGTGATTTCGGGGAGGTCGAAAACCTCCCTTCTTCCTCCAGGACAGGTCTGGTTCAAGCTATTGGATGGGTTGCGGCCGACTCCTCCGTCGCGTAGCGCTCGGCAAAGGCGGCGAGCGCCTCCTGAAAGACGCCGAGCGGTGCGCGGGCGACCCCCGCGCCGATCTGTCCCGCCCCCGCGCGACGATGTGCGATGCCGGTGTTGATGATCGGGGTCGTCTCCAGTCTCACCACCCGGCGGATATCGATGCCGGTAGGTGTTCCCGCGAAATCCAGCGCCGGGATCTTGAAGTGTTCGCTCTGACCGAGGGTGATCTCCCCCATTGCCTGGGTGGCGGCGTGCGCCTCTGCCGCCGCGCCCAGACCGAGAAATCCCACCACTGCCGGGGAGGCGGCCATCGCAAATCCCCCCAGGCCGAGTGTCTCCAGGATGGCGCTGTCGCCCATGTCCGGGTTGGCCTCTTCCGCCGTGAAGCCGGGAAAGTACAGCCCTTCCGGCACCGGGGCCGGTGCGGTGAACCACCGGTCTCCGAGGCCGCTCACCCGGATGCCGAACTCCACACCATTGCGGCTCATCACGCTCACCACCGTGGAGAAGGGGATCTCTCGGATTGAATCCAGGATCGCCTTGGCCGCCGCCATGGCCAGATTCAAGAAGAATTGATCGTTCTCGCCGAGGAAGCGAAGGATGAAAGGCAGGGCGGCTGCGGCTACCTTCACTTCCGCCAGCGCGGGGGCGACCGCGCGATAGAACAGGCCGGTGGCGGCAACGTTGCGCTGATGCATCTCGTCCCCCATTGTCAGCGCCCGCGCCATCAGTGGCAGCAGCGGCATCCCACCCAGTCCTTGAACCGCCTCATCGAGCGGCGGGGCCAGGACCTCCGCCAGCCAGCGCAGCCGCGCGATCACGGCGTCATCGCAGGCGCCGAATCGCAGCACCGCCCCGATACCCTCGTTCATCGGAGCGTAGGCCACCGTCCCATGCGTCGCATCCCGCACCATGAAGAGCGGCATGGACGGCGAGATGACGCCGGCCATCGGGCCCACCGCTCCGTGGTCGTGGGTACACTGCAATTTGATCTGACCCGCAAGAAGTGAGGCCTCCGCCGCCTCAGCGGTACGCGCCCAACCCTCGTACAGGATCGCACCGATCATCGCCCCGCGCATCGGCCCGCAGAGGGAATCCGGCACCACCGGCGGACCGGCGTGCAGCAACACCCGATCCGCCAGGACGGGGACCACTTCGCGCGCCAGGCGGACTCGAGTGAGCGCGGGCGCCGCGGCGTTGATGCGCCTCAGCGCCTCGGCGTTCGCGGCGGCGATGCGGTCGGCGACGGAGGTTGTCATCCCACTAGCGCCAGCAGCAGCGCCATACGGATGGGGATGCCGTAAGCGACCTGCTTGAAGTACAGCTCGTGGTCGGTCCCGTCGATGGCCAGATCCATCTCGCCGGGGAAGCGCGGCAGGCAGTGCATCACGTAGACGTGCCGTCCTCGCTGCTTTGCCCGCTGCAGCGCCTCCAGGCTGATGTAGTAGTTGGGCGCGATGCGGTGGAACAACTCCCGTTCCTCACTCCCCTTCGGGACGCGGCAGCCGGGTAGATAAAGGGCGTCGGCGGACGCCACGAGGTCCTCGAACTGGATTCGCGTCGAATCGTACACGAGTTCCACATCTGCGTCCGCCCGGGCCAGATCGTCCATCACCTCGGACGGAGGCGGCAGTTCGCGCGGACCCGCGTAGATGATCTTACTCCCGAACTTGGCCAGCGCCAGCGCGAGCGAGTGGCCCGTCCGCGCCCGCAGCAGATCGGCGCTGGCGATGACGACGCGCAGCCCTTCGATGCGCCCGAGCACGCGCCACAGCGTATACAGGTCGAGCAGCGCCTGCGTCGGGTGGGTCAGGCTGCCGAATCCCGCGCTGATCACCGGGACCTCCGCGTAGGCGAGCGCCTTCATCGCGATGTCGGCGTCAAAGTGGCGCAGCACGATCACGTCGGCGTACTTGGAGACCACCTTGAGCATGTCGTCCAGCGACTCTTCTTTTGCCGCAGCCGACGAGATCAGCGGGGTGGCCTCGCTGATGACCGATCCACCCAGACGCAGCATGGCGGCCTCGGTGCTGAGGCGGGTCCTGGTGCTGGGTTCGAAAAACAGGGACGCCAGGATCCGCCCGTTCATGAGTTCCAGCCCGCTCCGCACGTAGGGTTCAACGACCGAGGCGAGTTCGAAGAGCACTTCAAGCTGGTCTCTGGTCACCTCACTTATAAGGATGAAATGCTTCCCTTCGAGCTGCGCCCTTTGCACCAGTGCGCTCACGGCTTGGTCAATCACGATGCGCCTCCCCTATCGGCGGCTTCTTTCCTAAGGAGCTTCAGCCGTTCACCGACAAATTTCCGAATTCGTTCATCCGGAATCACCCGGACCCATTCGTTTGCGCGCCGGAAGCTGAACCCGGCCGAGAGGCCCATCTCGGGAAAGAATCCGAACCGTTTGCCCTTCCTGCTCGACAGGTACAACGAATCCACCAGCGCTTTCTCGG
>JANONS010000114.1:0-3156 GCA_031420915.1 Armatimonadota bacterium | reverse complement strand
TCGCCTCCAGCCGCGCGGACCTGATCGGCCACGTGCTCGAGGAGATCGCCCCGCCGCGCGGCCAGCGCCACTCGCATGTGCTCCCGGCCAAACCGCTCCGCGATGGAGGCACCGATGCCACTCGACGCGCCGGTGACGATCGCGACCCTGGATGCCAGCCGGTCCCACCCCTTCATGCGCCGCTCACGGTTCAAACAGTATCATGGGAGCAGGAATCTCTGGTGCTCCGTCCAAGCCTCACCGGGAGATGGCTACGCTGAGCACTGCGTTGCTCTGTGCGATCGCAACGGCCGCGGTGCTGGTCGGGGTGGTCGCGCCCCCGCCACTGGGGGCAGGGCCTTCCCCCGTACCGCCATCCCCTCAGGCCGCCGAATGCCGGCCGGCAAGCGGCGGTGAGCGCCCCAGTGCGACGGCGGATGACATCGTCAACTGCGTCTATGAGCGTCTGGGTCCGGGCCGGATCCGTCTGACCGTGGCCTATACTTATGCCTCGCCGCTCGGCCGTCAGAACATCTGGCTGGGCGTGGATCTGCTGGCAGGCGGCAACCGCTTGAAGTGGTTCGGCTACCGGCCCTCGCCGATCACCAGTAGCAGCGGCACGGCGTCGATTGAGATCATCTTCGGCGTCAATAGCCCGCCGGCCCAGACCCTCGCGACCGACCAGGTTGAGTTCTTCATGTACGTCGGCGGAGGACAGATCTTCTACCGCAAGATCTACAATCTCAAACTGAAGTGGTCGCTCTAGCGGCAGGGGGGTCCCATGTCGAGACGCTCAATGATCATCGTCGTCGGGCTTGGGGTGGTGGGCCTGATGATCGTCATCAGCGCCGCGGTGCAGATCGTCATCGCGCAGACCCGCGCGCCGGCTGCGCCCGCGCTCGCGCCCGCACCCCTCCCTGCCGGCCAGGGGGTGGCGCCGGCAGCGGTCGCGCTGACCCCGAACTCCCTGCTCCTGGGCGGGATCATCCGGTCGGTCATGCCGGCCATCGTCAGCATCGTCCTGTTGATTCCTTCATCGGTGGTGGCGCTGTCGAAGGAACGGGCGCCCGAGCACCAGCGGTGGGCGACGGCGTCGATCAGCAGCATCCTCACGTACTGGCTGAGCTAGGACCGGATCTCGCACCCACCAACCGTTCCGCCAGGACGAACGCCTGCCGCATCGGCCCCGGGTCGGCCTGGCCCTTCCCGGCGATGTCGAACGCGGTGCCGTGCGAGGGTGTCGTCAACACGAAGGGATACCCCACGCCCACCGAGACCCCGCGCTCGAACCCCAGCAGTTTGGTCGCGATCTGCGCCTGGTCATGGTACATTGCCACCACCACGTCCAGGTCGCCCGCTCTGGCCAGGCGGAAGATGTGATCGGCCGGGTGCGGTCCGGACGCGGTGATCCCTTCCGCGCGCGCCGTCTCGATCGCCGGCCGGATGATCCCAATCTCTTCATCACCCACGAGGCCTCCCTCGCCGGCATGAGGGTTGAGTGCGGCCACGCCGATTCGTGGAGAGGCGGCGCCGGCGTCACGCGCGGCCCGGTGGGCCAGGCGGATCGTGCGCAGTACCCGCTCGGTGGTGAGAAGTGCCGCAACGTCCCGGAGGGGGACGTGGGAGGTGACCCGCGCCACCCAGAGGAGGTCGCCGCCCCCCGGATGCGGGATGACGTTCATCTCATCGTAGTCCTCAACCCAGGCGAGGGAGGCGCACAGGTCATACTCATCATGGACGGGATAGCCCGCGCGGATGATCGCTTCTTTATGGAGAGGAGCGAACACGACGGCATCGGCGAGCCCCTCCATGGCCAGCCGCACCGCCTCCTCCAGCCACCGGGCCGCCGTGCGCCCCGCGGCCGGGCTCATCTCGCCTGCCCGCCACGAGCGGTCCTCCGGCGGCAGATTCAAAAATGGAATCCCGTCAGCGGTGATCGGGCCGGGCCGGTTGGCTGGGTTGATGGGGAGGTCGACTCCCGCGATCCGCTGTGCGTCCCTCCACACCGCCGCGTCGCCGATCAGGAGCACATCCGCGGGCGGCGGGGCCACTAGAGTTTTGGCGAGTACCTCGGGGCCGATCCCCGTCGGATCACCCATCACCACGGCCAGCCGCGCCACACGCCACCTCCGGCAGGAGTCTCTCCGCGCGCCGTCCAAACCCCAGGAAAGACCTCTTGCACATAATGTTACCCGTTCCCTGGGGGCTGCCGGCATGTCCGTGACCGAGGAGATCGCCCGCTTTGCGCTGGAGACCCGCGCGATCCCCGACGAGGTCCGGGACCGCGGGACCAACCACCTGGTGGACGGCGTGGCGGTGATGCTGGCCGGCGCGAGCGAGGAGAGCGGCCGGCTCGTGCGGGCGCATCTGCGCGCGCTCGGTGGCCGGCCCCAGGCGACCGTCCTCGGCTCGTCCCTCCGCGCGCCCCTCCAGCATGCCGCGTGGGCGAACGGAACCGCCGGCCACGCGATGGACTATGATGACACCCAGCTGGCGACCGACCCCCAGAGCGTCTACGGGCTGCTCACGCACCCAACGGTGCCGGTGCTGGCCGGAGCGCTGACCGCGGCGGAGGACCTCAACGTCTCGGGCGCGGCGCTCCTCGACGCGTATCTCATCGGCGTCGAGGTGGCCTGCCGGATCGCGGACGCGATCAATCCGCGCCACTATGGGAACGGGTTTCACTCCACCGGGACGATGGGCGGGTTTGGCGCGGCCGCGGCGGCGGCCAGGCTGTATGGGTGCGACCTCGACCAGACGCTGCGCGCCTTCGGGCTGGCCGGGAGCATGAGCGCGGGCCTGCGCGAGAACTTCGGCACGATGACCAAGCCGTTCCACGCCGGCCGCGCCGCCGAGAATGGGATCTTCGCGGTGCTGCTGGCGCGGCAGGGGTGGACGGCCGCGAAAGACATCCTGGAGGCGAAGCGCGGGTTCTACAGCGCCGCAGCCGGGGGGTACGATCCTTCGAAGATCGAAGGGAAACTCGGCCGGCCCTACTTCTTCCTCGAGCCGGGCATCTCGATCAAGCCATACCCGTCGGGATCGCTCTCGCATCCAGCCCAGGACGTGCTGCTCGATCTGGTCCGCGAGCACGACGTGCGTCCCGATCAGGTCGAGCGCATCGACGTGGGGGTCAACTCGCACGTGCCCAACGCGCTGATCCACACGCGGCCGACC
>JANONS010000113.1:0-3688 GCA_031420915.1 Armatimonadota bacterium | reverse complement strand
CGCCTACCTGGGGCAGCTCTCGTGGCCGATGAGCGCGCTCGGGTGGGTGACGAACATGATCCAGCAGGGGCTGGCGTCGATGGGGCGGCTGGACGAGATCTTCAATGCCCACCCGGCGATCGCCGACCATCCCGATCCCCGGCCGATCGGTTCTGTGCTGGGGCACGTCGAGTTTCGCGACGTCTCCTTCGCCTACAACGGGCAGCCCGTGTTGCGCCACGTCAATCTGAGGATTACGGCGGGCAGCACCCTGGCGGTCGTGGGGCCGACGGGCTGCGGGAAGAGCACGCTGGTCAGCCTGATCCCACGCCTCGTTGATGCCACCGAGGGACAGGTGTTGATCGACGGCATCGACACCCGACGCCTGCCGCTTGACACCCTACGAGGGGCGATCGGCTTCGTGCCGCAGGAGTCGTTCCTCTTTTCGGAGACGATCGAGGAGAACGTGGGCTTCGGCGCCGGGACAGGGGATGGCCACAGGGTGGCGCAGGCGTCGGAGATCGCCCAGCTGGCGCGGGACATCCAGGAGTTTCCTCACGGGTACGCGACGATCGTGGGGGAGCGTGGTGTGACGCTGTCCGGCGGGCAGAAGCAGCGTGCGACGCTGGCGCGGGCGCTGGCCCGCGACCCGTCGATCCTCATCCTGGACGACGCGCTCAGCAGCGTCGACACGCACACCGAGGAGCAGATCCTGCAAGGGCTGCACGGCGTCCTGGCCACGCGCACCAGCATCCTCATCTCCCACCGCATCTCCACCGTGCGGCACGCCGACCAGATTGTGGTGCTGGATGAGGGTCGCATCGTGGAGCGGGGGACGCACGATGAGTTGATCGCCCTGGAGGGTCTGTACGCCGATCTTTACCGGAAGCAGCTCCTCACCGAGGAACTGGAAGCGGAGTCATAGCGAACCATGGCGGTCCATTTTCAGGAAGACGAGATCCTGGGGAGGGCCTACGACGGCCGGCTGATGCGGCGGCTGCTGGGCTACGTCCGCCCCTACGTGCCCCTGGTGGCGCTGTCCGGAGGGCTGCTGGTGGTGTACTCGGCGAGCCACCTGGCCGGCCCCTACCTGGTGAGGATCGCGATCGACAGCCACATCGCCCCCGGGCGCCTCGCGGGGCTGGGCCTGCTGACACTTGTCTACCTGGCGGTGCTCGCTGTGGGGTTCCTGGCCCGCTACCTGCAATCCTACATGATGCAGACCGTCGGGCAGCGGGCGATGTACGACCTGCGGATGGAGCTGTTTGCCCATTTGCAGCGGCTGGCGGTTCGGTTCTACACGCAGACGCCCGTGGGCCGGTTGATCACCCGCATCACCAACGACATCGATGCCCTCAACGAGATGATCACGCAGGGCGTGGTGGCGGTCTTTGGGGACCTGCTGATGCTGATCGGCATTCTCGTCATCATGCTGCTGATGGAGTGGCGCCTGGCCCTCATTACCTTCACCGTCTTCCCCCTGATCCTGTACGTGACCGCGCTCTTCCGGGTGAAGGCCCGCGACACCTACCGGGCCGTGCGCACCCGCCTCGCGCGCATCAACGCCTACCTCAACGAGAACATCACAGGGATGTCGATCGTGCAGCTGTTCAACCGCGAGGGGAAGAACTTTGACCAGTTCGACACGCTGAACCGCGACCTGCTGGGGGCGCACATTCAGTCAGTGCGCTACTTCGCGATGTTCCATCCCTCCGTGGGGATCGTCAGCGCACTGGCCATCGCCCTCATCATCGTTTTCGGCGGCGGTTTCTTTCGAACGACGGTCACCATTGGACTGCTGGTGGCCTTCATCCAGTACGCGCAGCGTTTCTTCGAGCCGATCGAGCACCTGGCGGAACAGTACAATGTCCTGCAGGCCGCGATGGCCTCCTCAGAGCGCATTTTCCGGCTGCTGGACGAGTCGGTGGATGTGGGCGACCCGGTCGAGCCCGTGCCGCTTCAGCGGGTGCGGGGGGAGATCGAATTCCGAGGCGTCTCGTTCGCCTACGAGAACCTGGACGACGGCGCGCCCGACTGGGTCTTGAAGGACGTCTCCTTCCACATCCGGCCAGGCGAGAGCGTGGCCTTCGTCGGGCACACCGGCGCGGGGAAGTCCTCGGTCATCAACCTGATCACCCGCTTCCACGATCCCCAGCGCGGACAGGTCCTTGTGGACGGCGTGGACGTGCGGCGGTATGCGCAGCGCGACCTGCGCCGCCACATCGGCCTGGTCCTGCAGGACGTCTTCCTGTTCAGTGGGACGGTGGAATCGAACATCCGCCTGGGCAACGGGGAGATCACCGACCAGGTGGTGCGGCGGGCGGCGGAGTTTGTGAACGCCCACCGGTTCATCGACCGCCTCCCGAAGGGCTTCAAGACGGAGGTGAAAGAGCGGGGGGCCACGCTCTCCGTGGGGCAGAAGCAGTTGATCGCCTTCGCCAGGGCCATTGCCCACAACCCGGAGATCCTGCTGGTGCTGGATGAAGCCACCAGCAGCGTGGACGTGGAGACGGAAATCCTGATTCAGGACGCCCTGCAGAAGGTGCTGCGGGACCGGACCTCGATCATCATCGCCCACCGCCTCTCCACGATCCAGCACGTGGACCGCATTCTGGTGCTGCACAAGGGGCGGATTGTGGAAGAGGGCAGGCATCGCGACCTGCTGAGGCGCGGCGGCATCTACACTAAGCTCTACCAGTTGCAGTACCGCGACCAGGAACTGAGGATTCCCCGCCTGTCACGAGAAGATGGATGACCGCCTGCTAGCACAGTTGCAGCGGATCGTGCTGGACACCCTGGAGCAGCGGCGTGGACTCGTCGCCTTTTCGAAGATCGAGGCGGCGGAGATGGACCGCCTGGCGCGGGAATACGAGCAGCGGGCGCTGGAACACGTGCGAGGGGAGCTGAAGGAGCTGCCTCCGAAGGGCATGGTGCTCGATCTGCACAGCCGCCTGGAGCGGATGGACGAGCAACTCGCGGCGCTGAATGAGCAGGCCGGTATCGCCGAGGCGTCGCGCCGCCTGCAGCGGGACGATATCACCTGGCGAACGTTTGAGGATGTGGCGGCGCTGCTGGGGATCGCACCATGACGGGTGACGGGGATCGGGCCACCCGCGTGAGCGTGGGGCAGCGGATGCGCCGGGTGGATGGGCGCGAGAAGGTGACGGCGACCGTCCGCTACACTGAGGACCTGCGCCTGCCGGGGCTGCTCCACGCCAGGCTGCTCCTGTCGCCGCACGCGCACGCCCGCATCATCCGGGTGGACAAGCGCGCGGCGCTGGCGGTGGACGGTGTGGCGGCCGTGCTGGTGGCCGGGGACCTGCGTTTCGCGGAGGACGCCGATCTCGATGAGCATCTGCTCCTGGCGCCTGGTGAGGTGAGGTTTGCCGGTCACCCGGTGGCGGCGGTGCTCGCCGACAGCGAAGCCGCGGCCGCAGACGGGGTGGACGCGCTTGCGGGCGCGGTGGAGTATGAGGTCCTGCCGGTTGTGCTCGATCCGGAGGAGGCGATGCGGCCGGAGGCGCCTCTGGTCCGCCCGGAGGGCGGCGGCGGGGACGCTGAAGCGGGTGGGCACGCGGCGGTCGCGGTGGAAGAGACGAGGGAGAAGAAGCCGCGCAACGCCGCGAGCGTCGTCCGGTTTGCACGTGGAGATATCGAGCAGGGGTTCCGCGAGGCCGACGTGGTGGTGGAGAAGATCTGTACCACTCCC
>JANONS010000112.1:0-3469 GCA_031420915.1 Armatimonadota bacterium | reverse complement strand
GTCCGAGCACATCGCGCGCGACTACCTCGCCACGGCCTGGAGGACTGCGCGGCCGCTCATGTAGGGCACCAGCGCCTCCGGGACGCGTACGCCCCCGTCTGCTTGTTGGTAGTTCTCCAGCACCGCGATGAGGGCGCGGCTCGTGGCGATCGCCGTGCCGTTCAACGTGTGCACGAACTCGGCCGAGCCCCCGCGGCCCTCCCGGAACCGGATGCGCAGGCGCCGCGCCTGAAAGTCGGTGGTGTTGCTGCAGGAAGTAACCTCACCGTAGTCAGCCCGTCCAGGCAGCCAGGCTTCGATGTCGTAGGTCTTCGCCGTGGCCAACCCGAGGTCGCCCGTGCAGAGGACGACGACGCGGTAGGGGATGCCTAGCCCCTGCAGGATCGCCTCTTCAATCGAAAGCAGGAACTCGTGCTCCTCCCAGGACCGGTCCGGGTGGCAGTACGAAAACATCTCCACCTTATCGAACTGGTGCACCCGGTAGAGGCCGCGGATGTCTCGCCCGTAGGAGCCTGCCTCCCGGCGGAAGCACCAGGAGAGGCCGGCGAGGCGGATGGGCAGGCGCCCCCCGTCAAGGATCTCATCCATGTAGTAGCCCGCCAGGCTCTGCTCGGAGGTACCGATCAGTGCGAGGTTGTCCTCGACGAGGTGATAGGCCTGCTGGGCATCCAGCGTGGCCCCGCCCCACGCGCCCGTGATGACCTCCGGTTTGACGAGAAAGGGCGTCACGACCGGCAGGAAGCCGCGCGCCACGACAACGTCCAGCGCGTAGCGGATGAGCGCCATTTCCAGAAGCGCGCCATCGCCGATGAGGTAGTAGAAGCGCGAACCGGCCACCTTCGCGCCGCGCTCCAGATCGAGGATGCCCAGGCGCGCACCCAGGTCCACGTGATCGCGCGGCGGGAAGTCAAAGGCGGGAGGCGTTCCCCAGGTGCGAATCGTGACGTTCCCCGATGGGTCGCCCCCGACCGGGACGCTCTCGTGGGGAAGGTTCGGCAGCGAGCGCAGGAGCGGGTCTAGTTCTTCCTCAATGCCGCGCAGCGCTGCCTCTTCGATGCGCAATCGGTCGGAGACGTTCCTGGCCGCGGCGATGCGGCCCTGCTGCTCCGCGCCAGACAGGCGCGCGATTTCCGCCGAGGCACGCTTCTGCTCGGCCCGCAGCGTCTCGATCCTCTGTACGAGGTCGCGCCGGCGCCTGTCCACCTCGAGGATCCGGTCCACCAGGGATGGCTCGGCGCCTCGCGCCCGAAGCCCCTGGCGCACCCGGTCCGGTTGCTGTCGGATCACCTTGAGGTCCAGCATTGTCAGGCCTCCTCACAAAAACAAAGTCCCGCCTCCATGCAGAGACGGGATTCCCCCGCGGTGCCACTCTGGTTCCACCCCGACGCGGTTCCGGCGCTCGGGACGGCTCTCATCGCGCGATCACGGGCGCACCCGAAGAGCTCCTCCCACGTTGAGATCACTCCCGGCTCAGGAGTGGAGGCTCCGTCCTCGCCGTTTCCGCTATGGTATCGTCGGCGTCAGGACCCGTCAACCGCCTTCACACGTCGAAGATCACCTGCGCGGACCACCCGTTGGTCTGCCTGACTTCGAGCGCGTGATAGGTCGCAGCCTTAACGTCGAGCCTGAACCGATGCCGCTGCGGATCGATCGGCTCTCCGGAGAGCGTCGCCCGCACACGGGTGGGGGTGACCTCCTCAACGATAAAGTCAGCCGGGAGAAACTCGTCGCCGTTGAAAACGATCAGCAGCTCGCTGAGCCAGGCTACCAGGAGCCCTTCCAGATCGTCGGCCTCCACGGTCAACGCCCGGCGCTCCCGAACCTGCACCTGCCCCGGATCGATGAGAAAGTGAAACATGCCGCGGGCGGCGTTGGCAAAGAGTTCCGGCAGGTCGCGGCCGTAGGCGACGATCCCGACATCAGCGGTGTGCTCGATGGTCTCGAATGGCACGGCGGGCGCATTCACGGCAGGGACAATCATAGCAAGGTCTGCGATACTGAGCTTAGAACGAGGAGCCGCGGCACCTCCTTTAGCCGCGGCATTCCCCACCGGAAGGAGGTCGCCGATGGACGACCGGCGTGAGCGCATCCGCCTCACCACCATGGTCGCCTGCGCGGGGTGAGCGTCAAAACTCAGCCCCGCTGACCTGGCGCAGGTCCTGCGCTACCTACCACAACCTAGCGACCCCAACCTGCTTGTGGGGACCTCGACGAGCGATGACGCCGCCGTCTACCGTCTGAGCGACGACCTCGCCCTCGTCATGACGGTCGATGTCTTCACGCCCATCGTGGATGATCCGTACCAGTACGGCGTGATCTCCGCCGCGAACGCCCTGTCGGATATCTACGCGATGGGGGCGCGGCCACTGCTGGCGCTTAACATCGTCGGCTTCCCCCGGGGGAAACTGCCGCTCGAGGTGTTGGGCGCGATCCTCCAGGGCGGCGCGGCGAAGGCGGAAGAGGCCGGGGTGCTCATCATCGGCGGGCACAGCATCGATGATCCCGAGCCGAAGTACGGGCTGGCGGTGACGGGAACGATTCACCCGAAGAAGATCATCACGAACGCGGGAGGACGCTCGGGTGACGTCTTGGTCCTGACGAAACCGCTGGGGATCGGCGTGATCACGACAGGGATCAAGCAGGGGAAGACCTCCGAAGCGGCGGCCGAGACGGCGATCCGGGTGATGTCCATCCTCAACCGGGGCGCCTCCGAAGCGATGGTGGAGGTCGGTGTCGACGCCTGCACCGATATCACCGGCTTCGGACTGCTGGGACACCTCCATGAGATGGCTGTGGCAAGCGGGGTAAGCGCCCGCATCAGCGCCTCGAGCATCCCCATGCTGCCGGAAGCGCACAGCCTCGCCCGGCAGGGCGCCATCGCCGGGGGGACCGCCCGCAACTTCGAATTCCTGGAAGACAAGGTCAGCTACGACGAGGCTATCGACGAAGAGACGCGCCTCCTCCTCGCGGACGCCCAGACCTCAGGCGGCCTGCTGATCGCGGTCCCGCGGGACAGGCTTGAGGCCCTCGACGCGGCCCTCGGCCGGCGAGGCGTCCCCGCGATCGCTCACATCGGCGAGTTGCTGGACGGGCCGCCTGGGCGGATCACGGTCGGTCGCTGACGCAACGACCTCTGCGGCAGATCCTCACCTGCTACGCCGGACGCGTCAGGCGCCCACCTTCAAGCCAAACCACCTCAGGTCCAGATCCCAGGATCACCGGGTCATGCGTCACCACCACCACCGTCACCCCTTCTTCACGGTTGACCTCTAGCAGCAGCTTCCAGACTTCGCCTGCGGTCTCCGCGTCCAGACGGCCAGTGGGTTCGTCCGACAGGAGGAGGGGCGACCGGCGGGCCAGCGCCCGGGCCAGCGCGACGCGCGTGGCCTGGCCGCCGGAGAGCTCGCGGGGCCTCCGGTGCTTCAGGTCCGCAAGGCCGAGGCGCGTGAATAGATGGTCCACCCAGGCG
>JANONS010000111.1:0-1931 GCA_031420915.1 Armatimonadota bacterium | reverse complement strand
CTCCCGCTCGAGCTTCCGCCGGTAGTACTCCCAGAAGTTCTTCATCGCCCGGGGATGGTAGATACGCTCGCGCTTCTCCGCCGCCTCCTGTGGATCGGTCCACTCGAACGGGCCGAAGGATGCGGCAAGATACTGCATCATCGCGGCCTTCTCCAGGAAGATCGCCAGAAGCGTCGCCTCCTCGATGCTTCCGCCGACGGTGACCACCCCGTGGTTCTTGAGGAGGACGGCGTTGTGCGGCCCCAGCGATTCGGCCAACGCCCGCCCCTGGTCGCGGGTGATGATCAGGTCCGTTGTCTGGATGAACCGCGGGAGAGACGGGAAGAGGACCCCCTCGTGGCTCACCGGGCGCAGCGGTTCCCGAGTGGCCGCGAGCGCCGTGGCATGCGGTGGGTGGGTGTGCACGACCGCGCAGACATCGGGCCGCATCCTATAGATCTCGGCGTGGATGGGCAACTCGCGATGCGCGGGACGGTCGCCCGCGCGTCTGTTTCCCGCTAGATCAACGAGGATCATGTCGTCGGCGGTGACCTCCTCCAGCCCGAACCCCGCCGCCTTCACCCAGTACTCCTCGGCACCCAGCTCCCGCGCCGAAGCGTGTCCCAGGCTGATGTCGGTGTGCCCTTCCATCGCGAGAATGTTGCATGCCACCGCCAGTGTGACGCGCAGCGCGGAGGCGGACGCCCCGACAGAGGAGATGTGGGGGTCTGTCATCGAAGGTCGCCTACTGTCGTGGAAGTGACGTTTCTCCTTACGAAGATGTCGGGCTCCACAGAACTCCTCCAACACCTGGGGGATTACCGCTACGGGGAGGTTCTGGCGGAGCACCAGCGGCTCCTGCGCGCCGCCTTCGAGGCCGAGGGCGGCCAGGAGGTCGATACACAGAGTGACGCCTTCTTCGTCGCGTTCCCACGGGCCGGCGGCGCGGTGGCCGCGGCCGCATCAGCGCAGCGGGCGATTGCCGTCCATCCCTGGCCCGATGGCGCGACCGTGCGCGTGCGCATGGGGCTGCATACGGGTGAGGCCACGATCGCCGCCGGTGGGTACGTCGGCCTGGATATCCACCGCGCCGCGCGCATCTGCGACGCCGGATGGGGCGGACAGATCCTCCTCTCCCAGGAGACGTCTACCTTCGTCGAGCGCGACCTACTCCCGGGTGTGAGTCTCAGAAATCTGGGCGAGCACCGCCTCAAGAACCTGCAGCGCCGGGAACAAATCTTTCAGCTGCTGCATCCCGATCTACCGGCCGACTTCCCGACGCTTCGGTCCCTGGACACCCTTCCCAACAATCTGCCCCATATGCTGACCAGTTTCATCGGACGCGAGCGGGAGATGGCAGCCATCAAGTCACTGCTCTCCGCCACCTCTCTGCTGACACTGACGGGTTCCGGCGGCTGCGGCAAGACGCGGCTCGCCCTCCAGGTGGCGGCCGAGATCCTGGAGGAATTCCCCAACGGCGTGTGGCTGGTGGAAACTGGCGGCCCTCTCGGACCCGGCTCTCGTCCCCCAGGCCGTGGCCTCCGCCCTGGGCGCGCGCGAGGAGCGTGGACGCCCGTTCCTGGCGATGCTGGCGGACTACCTCCGGCTCAAGACGTTGCTCCTCGTGCTGGACAACTGCGAGCACATGATCGAGCCCTGCGCGAACCTGGCCGCGGACCTGCTCCAGGTCTGTCCCCATCTGAAAATCCTGGCCCTCTCCTGGGAGGCGCTGGGCATCGCGGGGGAGGTGACTTACCATGTGCCCTCCCTCTCGCTACCAGACCTGCGGCGCCTTCCGCCACCTCAGGACCTGACGCAGTATGAGGCGGTGCGTCTCTTCGTCGAGCGGGCAGCGGATGCGCTTCCCACCTTCTCGCTGACGGATCGGAATGCGCGGACGGTGGCGCAGGTGGTCCAGCGGCTGGACGGCATCCCCCTGGCGATCGAACTGG
>JANONS010000110.1:0-2448 GCA_031420915.1 Armatimonadota bacterium | reverse complement strand
GCAGGGAAGTGAAGAGAGGATCGTGAGCAAAGGAGGGTGGATGTGAAAAGGCTCAGGCGGTTGCTGGTGATAGTTGCGGGAGTAGCGCTAGTTGGCGCGACGCTGGCGATGCAGCCCGCTCCCACTGCGGGGCAGCAAGGCAAGCTGGTCATGGCGTTCGTGCCGTCGCTTGACACCGAGACGGTTCTGACCAGCGGGTCGCAGATCGCGCGTCTACTCCAGGTAGCCACCCGCTACAATATCGAGGCGACGGTGCCGACGAGTTACGCGGCGACAATCGAGGCCTTGTGCGCGGGACGCGTCGACATCGCCTGGTTTGCGCCGTTGGCCTACGTGCTGGCCAACGCCCGGTGTGGGGCGGAGGTCGCGCTGATTAGCGTTCGGGCTAACCTGCCGTACTTCGGCTCACAGATCCTGGTGCGCGCCGATCTGGGAGCCAAGAGTCTCACCGACCTCGCGGGCAAGCGCTTTGCCTTCGGGGACCCGGCGTCCACGTCCTCGGCCCTCTGGCCGGCGGTCTACATCAAGCGGAAAGGGTTCGACCCCGACACCTTCTTCAGCCAGGTGCTCTACGCGGGCAGCCACGACCGGGTGGTCATCGCCATCTACCAGGGGAGCGTCGACGCCGGGGCGACCTTCGGGGACAAGTTCGGCAGCGACGCGCGCGAGCGGGTGATCCGGCAGTTCCCCGACGTCAAGCAGAAAGTAGCCATCCTCGAGTACGTCGGGCCTCCGGTCATGCCGTACATCCCCAGCGACACGATCAGTTTCCGCAAGGAGCTCCCCAAGGAGGTCAAGCAAGCTATTGTCAAGGCGATGTTCGACATCGTGAAGACCAAGCCCGGCAAGAAGGCGGTGTTCGACCTGTACGACCACGAGGGGTACGCGGACTACAACCTCCTCATCACCAAGTACGGGGTGGACCGCCGCCAGGTGCCGACGCTCGACGCGTTCTTCAACACGATCCGCGAGGCGGTCAAGTTGCTGGGCCTGGATCTTTCGAAGCTCGTCCGCTAACGGTCCTGGGACGTGATAGGCGGTGCGGCGGGGAGGGGTGAGCAGCGGACCCCCTCCCCGCCGCATCTTCGGAGGACGTCGTGAAGGGCGCCGCGGTTCGCATCGAACACCTGACCAAGATCTACCCCGACGGCACTCGCGCCCTGGACGACGTCACCTTTGAGGTCCAGCCCGGCGACTTCCTGGTCATCATCGGGCTCTCCGGATCGGGCAAGTCCACGCTGATGCGCTGCATCAACCGGCTGATCGAGCCCACCTCCGGCAAGATCTACATCGACGATATAGAAGTGACGGCGCTGGGGCTGGAGGAGCTGCGGAAGTTGCGCCGCCAGATCGGCATGATCTTCCAGCAGTTCAACCTGGTGAAGCGCTCCTCTGTGCTCACCAATGTGCTTGCGGGACGACTCGGCTACCTGCCACCCGGTTGGGCGCTGACGAACTACTTCCCCCGGAAACTGAAGCTCCAAGCGATGGAGAATCTCTCGCGTGTCGGAATCCCCGAGAAAGCCTCAACCCGGGCGGACCAACTCAGCGGCGGTCAGCAGCAACGTGTGGGCATCGCCCGGGCGCTGATGCAGGAGCCACGGCTGATCCTGGCGGACGAACCGGTAGCGAGCCTGGACCCGGCCACGTCGCATTCCGTCTTGAAGTACATCGAGGAGATGAACAAGCGGGACGGCATGACCATCCTCTGCGCGCTGCACTTTCTCAGCCTGGCCCGGCGGTACGGCACGCGCTTGATCGCCCTCAAGGGGGGACGCATCGTCTTCACGGGGTACCCGGAGGACATCGACGAGGTGCGATTCAAAGAGATCTACGGCGCGGAAGCCGTCGAGGTGGAGATCGCCTGATGGCGAACGAGAGGATCACCCGTCCCGCCCCACCGGCAATCCCCCGCCACCAGATGCGCCCCTGGACGCTGGCGCTCCTGTTGTTGGCGCTGGCCGTGGTCTACGTCTACGGTTGGAAGGTGACGCAGATCAACCTGGGGGAGCTGGTGACCAGCGTCCATCTCGTGCGCCCCCTGGTCCGCGACCTCGTCCGCCCGGACGTCCTCGCCTGGGTGCCCCGGTTGCAGGCGGTTCGCGTGCCCTTCAGTTTCACGGCGGAGGGGGCGGCGCCACAGCCGGCGGCACCGGCGACGGGGCCACGCCTCACGCTCTCCACCCCCGTGGCCCGGCCGGGCGAATCCATCGTGGTCCGGGGGGAGGGATTTGCCCCCAACCGGCCCGGCAAGCTGATCTGGACCGACCAGTCCGGCTCGTCCGCCGACGCAGACAGCTTCGTCACGGATGCCCAGGGTACGCTCAGCCTCACCCTGGAGGTGCAGGAGTTGATCGGGCAGCACCACGCGATCACGGCGGAAGTGACGCTGGAGGGGAGACTGCTCCGGCCGAGTAGGGCGGCCACGCTCGTGTTCGGCCGCCTCGT
>JANONS010000109.1:0-5444 GCA_031420915.1 Armatimonadota bacterium | reverse complement strand
ATCCCGCTGTACGCGGTTGGCGTCTTCCTCTCATTCACGCTCTCTCAGAGCGGAATGGTCCGGAAGTGGTGGACTGAACGCGGACGGGGATGGACGCGCAGTCTGGCCTTCAACCTCGTCGGGGCGGTCGCGACCGGTCTGGTCCTCGTCGTGGTCACCGTCGCCAAGTTTATCCACGGAGCCTGGATCGTCGCCGTGATGATCCCCACCCTGGTGTGGTTCATGCGGGCGATCTGGCTGCACTATCAAGGCGTGAGCCGGCAACTGACCCTTGCGGACGCGAAACTGCCTTCACCGGTGCAGCAGCACAAGGTGATTGTGCCCGTGGGCGGTATCAATCGAGGGGTGCTGCCGGCCCTCCGCTATGCGAAATCCTTGAGCCAGGACGTGACCGCGGTGATCGTGAACGTTGATCCCCAGGAGACCGCCGAGAACGTCAAGCGGTGGGAACAGTGGGGCATGGGCATTCCCTTGAAGGTTCTGGAGTCTCCCTACCGGTCGGTCATCGGCCCCTTCCTGCGGTACCTGGACGATCTGGAGTGGGAGGTCAGTTTTGATCAGCAGCTCACGGTGGTGCTGCCGGAGTTCGTCCCGCTGCGCTGGTGGCACTTCCTGCTGCACAACCAGAACGCCTTTCTGATGAAGGCGGCGCTTTTCTTCCGCCGTCGCCACGGGCATCGGGTCACCGTGGTCACGGACGTCCCCTACTACCTGGCGGAGGAGACGACCCACGAACCCCTGGGTCCCTTGGCGGCGCCGGGCCCGCTCGACCGGCAGATCGTCGCGGTGGCCGCCTTCTTCGCGCTTTCCCTGGCCGGACTTGTCCTGGCCACGGTTCAGGGCTGGCCGCCGATCTTCCAGATGATCTTCGGACTCGGCACGCTGGTGATGCTGGGCGTCGTCGTCCTCATGCTGTTCATCCGCGCGCTCCACCCCTGATCGCTGGTCCTCGCTCGGCCGCGAGGGTAGACTCAAGGCAATGCCCGGCTCCGATTGGCAGGCGGCCGTTCTCATCATCCTCCAACTTATCTACCTGGAGGGGATTCTCTCCATCGACAACGCGGCCGTGCTGGGGGCGATGGTCTCCCACCTCCCCCGCGAGGAGCCGGTCTCCTGGCCGGGCCCGCTGCGTTTCCTGCGAAAGCCGGTCCATCGCCTGCTGGGCGGCCAGCGGCTCGCTGCACTGAAAGTGGGGCTCCTGGGCGCCTACCTGGGCCCGGGGGTCCATGCTGTTCATCGCCTCCTGGGTAATTCAGAACCGGTGGCTGCTGCTGCTCGGCGGGTTATATCTGATCAAGTTGGCGGTGGACCACCTGGGGGAGACGCCGATGGAGGCGCGGGCCGCGGCGGCCGAAGCCGCCGGGAAGCCGGTGCCCAGGCTGGAGCGCTCATTCTGGAGCGTGGTCGTGGCGGTGGAGCTGGCGGATCTCGCGTTCAGCCTCGACAATGCTCTTCGCCCGACTCCTCCAGGACGAGTCGCGGCTGATGCGCGCGTTCCAGGTGTCCATCGAGGGATCGACCGTCGCGCTCAGCCTTCGGCGCGTCGCGCGTTTGAGGATAAACTCATGAGGACCCGGCTGCGCCTCGACGGTCTCGTGGCATCATCCGGACGCTCCGCGGGGTGAGTCATGGCCGTGACAGAACGCACCAATCGCGTGGCAGAAAAGACCAAGGGCCAGCTGGAGGCCGAGATCAGCGAGGCAATGATGCAGTTCCAGCGTGAGCAGAAGGGCCGCGGGCCGACGAGGCGAAGACCTACATCCTGGGCGACCTGATCCTCGTGAGGCTGAAGAACGTGCTCACTCCTGCGGAGCGGCAACTGGTACGGACGCCGGAGGGCCGCAACCTGGTGAAGCAGATGCGGAATGAGCTTCTGGAGGCATCGCGGAGCGCGCTGGAAGCGCTCATCGCCAGAGTGACGGGTTGCCGCGTCGTCAGTTTTCACACGGACATCAGCACGAAAACCGGAGAACGCGTCATCGTCGCGACGCTGGATCAGGACCTGGACGACCGGCTGCGATGAGCTTTCCCCCTGGCGTTGCCGTCACGGCTGACGCTCGGCAGCGGAGGAGCCCCCTACCGCCCGCCGCAGGGGAGCGCCGCGATCGGCGGGGCGGTGACCGGTGATGATGTCGACGGTTTTCCTGTGGGTGGCATTCAACGTCTTCATCCTGGGGATGCTCGCCCTTGACCTCGGGGTCTTTCACCGCAAGGCCCACTCCGTGGGCACGAAGGAGGCGGCGGTCTGGACGGCAATCTGGATCGCGTCGGCGTTGATCTTCAACGTCGCCATCTACCTGCTGCGGGGTCCCCAGCCTGCGCTTGAGTTCTTCACCGCCTACCTGATCGAGAAGGCCCTCAGCGTCGACAACATTTTTGTGTTCCTGGTGATCTTCACCTATTTTGATGTGCCCGCAGCCTACCAGCACCGCGTCCTCTTCTGGGGCATTCTCGGTGCCCTGATCATGCGGGCCATCTTTATCGGCACCGGCTTGGCCCTCCTCAAGTACTTTCACTGGGTGATCTACGCCTTCGGGGCCCTCCTGATCTTCACCGGGATCAAGATGCTGACGCAGAAAGAGACCGCGGTGCATCCGGAGAAGAATCCCGTGCTCCGCCTCCTGCGGCGCTACATGCCAATCACGGAGCGCTTCGAAGGCCAGCGGTTCTTCGTGCTCCAACAGGGACGTCGCTTTGCCACGCCGCTGCTCATTGTCTTGGGCGTGGTAGAAAGCACAGACCTCATGTTCGCCGTGGACTCAATTCCTGCCGTCCTCGCCATCAGCCACGACCCGTTCATCGTGTATACTTCTAATGTCTTCGCGATTCTGGGGTTACGCGCGCTCTACTTCCTTCTGGCGGGCGTTTTGGGTCTCTTCTACTACCTGCGCTACGGACTCGGGCTCGTGCTGGCGTTCGTCGGGCTCAAAATGCTGATCACGGACCTCTACAAGATCCCCATCTCCATCTCGCTGGCGGTGATCGCCGCCATTTTGGCCGCATCCGTGGTGGCCTCGCTAATACGAAACCGCATTGTCAATCGCGTACCTATCCCGACCGAGGAAGCCACGGGCTCATCGTGAATGAGACCGCCCCAGGCGCGGGTATCCGTTCCCAGGGCAGGCGTGTGCGGTCAAGGAGATCGGGAGGAGAGCCTAAGAGATGAGTAGACGGGCGACGGTTATCCTCGTGCTCCTTCTTTTGTTCTGGGGCGGCCAAAGGCGCTGGCGCTCTTGACCGATTGGCTCTGGTTTGCCGACCCGACCGGACCGCGCATCCCGAGGCCAACCCCGGTCCCAAGCGCTAGCGGTGCCGCGCGAGACCGTGCTCTTCCGTCTGACCTACCGCGTCGTCCGGCTGTTCCTGCGCCTGTACTTCCGCTTCACCGTCACGGGAGCGTCGCACATCCCGCCCGGGGCGGCCCTGATCATGGCGAACCACCCCAGCGCGATCGATCCGCTCATCCTGGCCGCCGCGCTCCCGCGCCGGGGACGCTTCATCGCCGCCGCGGAGTTTCTGGATATGCCGGTCGTGGGCTGGGCGATGCGGGCCTACGGCGTCATTCCGGTGCGGCGGGGGCAGGTGGATCTCTCGGTGATCAAGGACGCCGCGCGGGCCCTCGAGGCGGGCGCCCTCGTCGTCATCTTTCCCGAGGGCCGCGTCTCTCCCATGGGGGGAGCAGTGAAGGCGGGCGCGGGAGTGCTGGCTGCGCGGGCGGGCGTCCCCACCGTCCCCGCAGCCCTGCTGGGGACGGCACGCGCCCTGCCGCTCGGCCGCTACATCCCCCGACCGGTTAGAGTGCGAGTGGTCTTCGGTCCGCCGCTGCTGCCGCCCTCATCACCGGACCGCGCCGCGGCGGATCAGACGGTGGAGGCCGCGCTGACTTGGGTGCGCGACGTAGTGCGGAGGGCGCCTTGACAGCACCGCGGCAGGTGGTACCCTAAGTCCAACGTGACGATCTGACGGATCATTGATGAGTGCGTCCCGCACGTTCAAGCCATACACTCCCCGGCAATGCATCTGTCCCGGGCGGAGGCTGTGGTGCGCCTTCGCCGCTTCCGGTCAGGCATAAGCGCCTGACGCATTTTCCTCAAGCCTAGGCCCACAGTCTCCGCCATTCACGGTCGATTGCACACATCGGCGGAGGTGTACTATGGCACGCACGCACGTTGACCACAACGCGATCAAGTTCACACAGGTGACGATTGTTCTGGCCGTCGTCGTCGCGTGGCTTGCCAACGTCCCGTGGCTGGTGGCCGCGCTAGGTCTGGTTCTGCTGGTGGCCGTCGTCTGGCCGGATCTGGGGCCACTCCGGCTGGTCTACCGTTATGTGGCCGTGCCGCTTGGGATCGTCCGTCCCCACCTCGTCCCGGACGAAGCAGCCCCCCACCGGTTCGCGCAGGGACTGGGCAGCGTCTTCCTGCTCGGCGCGACCGCGGCGCTCTATGGCGGGCTGGCCGCGCTGGGGTGGGTGCTCGCTGGCCTCGTCGCGGTCCTGGCGGCGCTCAATGTCCTGTGGAACTTCTGCGCAGGGTGCTTCCTCTTCTACCAGTTGCGACGCTCGGGCATCCTGGGGCGGGGAGCGGCGGCATGATCGGCCGGTTCATCATTCTCGGGCTGATTGTCCTCGCGTTCGCTCTGTTCGCGGTCTGGGTGACCGCTCGCCCGCGCATCCTGAGCGGCCGACTCCGGCGGGGGGAGCTACCCGCCGGATGGATCTCGACGGGGCGCCCAGCGGTCCTGGCGTTCACTGCCCCCGATTGCGCGGCCTGCGAGGTGGCTCAGCGCCCGGCATTGCAGGCGCTCAGCGCTCGCATGGGCGATCGGATCGAGATCCGGGAGGTGGACGTCCTGGCCTCCCGTGAGGTGGCGAGCGCCTTCGGGATCTTCAGCGTTCCTACCACCGTGGTCGTGGACGGACGCGGGGAAGTGGTCGCCTTCAACATCGGGGTGACCTCGACCGAGCAACTGCTCGCGCAGCTGCCCGGCCCACGAGGTTAGCAGGGCGGGTTGATCGTGATCGGCGCGCCGAAGTCGAAGTAGTCGACGAGCATTGTTCCCTGCGATGCCTGCACCTCGATCCGGCGGGGCAGGCCGGTGGCGGTGGCGACGTAGAGCTTCTGCCGCGTCGTGGTCCCGCGGCTCTCCACGGCCATCGTGTAGGTCTGCGTAGGGGTGCCGTCGACCATCTCCGGGTTGCCCCTGGTGACGGTGATGGTATCGGCGCCGGTCTGCTCGGCCAGGTCCTTGGGATTCGTGACCGGGATGGTCGCGGCCAGTTTGCTGCAGTTTCCCCCTCCCCGCGTCCACGCCTCCCGGCCGATGAGGAATAGCTCCGTCGTCTGGTTGCCCTGGGTCAGGACCATGCGGAACCGGTCGGGTGCCACGAATTCCGTCGTGCTGGTCCCCTCGGGAGAGGTCATCCGTGTACGCCAGCTGCGCGC
>JANONS010000108.1:0-1979 GCA_031420915.1 Armatimonadota bacterium | reverse complement strand
AACGAGCGACCTCTGCAGGACACGCTCGAGGACGTGCTGGCGGACGTACGGGCCCGTGGTCTCGACCGGGAGCGTCGATCCGGCCTCACCCAGCAAGAGCAGCGCGTTCTCCTCACCGAGATCGGCGCGCAACCGCCCGGCGGGAACTAGTCAATCCATCCCCAAGACGCCACGGTTGAGAATCCCGTAAAGCGTTCCCCTGCGGGCGCCCCTGGTTTTGGCGAAAAGCGGCCTCAAGGCTGCTCCGGTGCGGGCGCAAATTGCCGCCCGGTGGTCGTCCGGCTTGCGGTATTGCAAGAGACAGCCGATCGCCGACGATCGCTGTCGCTCCCACCCGGTACGTTTCGAGAATGACCGACAACACGCGCAACTACGCCGGGATCCGACAAGTGACGGTCACAGATGAGGACGATCTCGCGACGGTCGCTGCGCTCCGAGCGCGGCTCGCGCTCGTTCCCGTAGCGCTTGAGCGATGGGATCGCATCGCCAAGATCCCACCGAAGGCTGGGTCGCAGATAGCGTTGGACGACACCGCCAGCGGCTGGCGTCAAGTCAGTCATGGGATCACACATCAGCTTCACCACGCCGCGGACACCCTGCGCGCCCTCACCGTGCTGATCCCACCTGAGGGTCCTCTCACGATCCCATACGTCGCGCACTACGCCGTTGCTCGGTCCGCGCTCGAGGCTGCGTCTCTGGCTTTGTGGATCCTCGCACCCGATGACCCGCGGCTCCGCGTACATCGACATATCCGCAACGCCTGGCGCGAAGTGAGCGCCGACGCAGAGCTGACGGCCGCGGCAATGAAGGCGATAGCCGCCGATCCGGCGATAGGCCTCACCGCGATGCTCGACAAAGGACGAAAGCAGACAAAAGCGTGGAAGAGTAAGCACGTCTCCCAGATCCGCGCATGCGCGAGGCGTATAGGCGTTGCCGATCCGACCGAGTCTGATCGCACTGTCGGTTTTGCCGAGATCGTCCGTGACGCGTCCGCGGCGACAGGTGTCCGAGCTGCTTACGGCGAAATGGTCTGGCGTGAGATCAGTGGGTTGTGCCACCCGTCAATGATGCGATCGGTGCGCGTGATGGACCTCGAGAAGATCGTCGATCTCGGTGACGGTACCTTCGGCGCCATGTTTACAAGCAATGCCACGAAGGGTAAGTACTCGGTCGAAGCTGCGTTCCTCGCATTTACGACAGCGGTCGAACTCTTCGGGGCTCGGAAGTTGAAGCCGGGTGACCCGCGCGCTTACGCATCGGCATAGACGAAATACCCAGCACTATGCCGACGGCTGCAGGGTCGTCGACAACGTCCCTCAACCATATTCAGTGAGCGTTCCTATGGGAATCAGGTCAACCTCGGCGAGGCGATGGTCGCTTCCGCTCTCGAACTTCGTCGCGAATCGTTCAATCTGTGCACGCCCAGTCGAGTCGAAGTGAAGTTGACTCTCCAAGACAGCTGAGCAGGTCGTGGCTAATCTCTTGAGAATAGAGTCTGTGGTGATCCGAATGACGGCTCGCTTGAACTGTCACAGTCGACGAATAGAAGAACCTTTCTGCTCAATCGTTTTCTCGAAGGACAAATATTGACGTTAGCCACTCACCCCGCACTCGGGATCGGACTATCCCTTGTCGCGGCCGTGTTGCTTGCGATCGGCACACAATTCCAACATCACGGTGTTGCGCAAATTAGCCGAACTGGAGATGCTCCACAAGCGTCTTTGAGCTGGAGTCAAATCCGTGCGTTACTCGTTCGCCCCGCGTGGGTGGCGGGCACAGTGCTGTTGGGCTTCGCTGTTGTTTTGCAGCTCGTAAGCCTCACGATTGCCCAACTGATTGTCGTCCAGCCGTTGGGCGCCTTCGCGCTGGTAGTCACGGCCATCATGCATGCACGGACCAGTAAGACGCCGCTCGATTTCCGTTCTGTCCGCGCGATCGCAGTATGCATAGTCGGTGTCGGTACATTCGTCACCGTGGCG
>JANONS010000107.1:0-6709 GCA_031420915.1 Armatimonadota bacterium | reverse complement strand
GAGGGGACGATTTGGAATGCCGCCGGCAAAGTCGCGGACTTGGTGGACGTGAAGGTGGTCGCGTTCTCCGCAACCCACACGGCCCACAAGTTTGTCATTCCGCGCGCCTGCCGCTGACGCGATGGGTCGGGAGCTTTCTGGGATTCACCACGTCACCGCCATCGCGGGCGATCCGCAACAAAACGTGGACTTCTACGCCGGCGTGCTGGGTCTGCGGCTGATCAAGGTCACCGTGAACTACGATGATCCGGGCACCTACCACCTGTACTACGGCGACGAGGTGGGGCACCCCGGCACCCTCCTCACCTTCTTTCCCTGGCCGGGGGCGGCCCGGGGCCGCAGAGGTACAGGACAGGTGACCGCCGTTGCGTGCTCCATCCCCGCGCAGGCCATCGACTACTGGATCGACCGGCTCAAGCGGCAGGCCATTGACGTCCGCGGCCCGATCGCGCGGTTTGATGAACAGGTCCTCGCGTTCGATGATCCGGACGGGCTCCCCCTCGAACTGGTCGCCGGTCCCAGGGCGGATGCGCGCACTCCGTGGGCAGGCGGACCGGTTCCCCGCGAGTCGGCCATCCGCGGATTCTCCATTGTCACTCTCACCGAGGCGGCGTGTGAGGAGACGGTGGCGTTCCTGACCGACACGCTGGGCTGCGGACTTGTCCAGCGCGAGGGCAGCCAGGTCCGCTTTCGGATGGGCGCGGGCGGGCCGGGGGCGTTGGTTGATGTGCTCTGTCTCCCGAAGACGGCGCGGGGGCGAGTGGCCGTGGGCAGCGTTCATCACGTCGCCTGGCGGACCCCGGATGACGAGAGCCAGGGGGCCTGGCGGCAGGACCTTGCGACCCGCGGCGTCGACGTCACCCCGGTGATCGACCGGCAGTACTTCCACTCGATCTACTTTCGCGAGCCCGGCGGCGTGCTCTTCGAGATCGCCACCGACCTGCCCGGCTTCACGGTGGACGAACCGGCAGAACGGTTGGGCACGCAGCTTCGACTCCCGTCCCACCTCGAACCTATGCGGCGGGAGATTGAGCGGCGGCTGCCGCCGTTGCGCCATGTTACTGCGCCGTGACGTCCATGCGGTTTCATAGAAGGAGAATTGAGGGAGCCTAGACTAGCATCAGAGAGGGGCGTGACACGATGCGAATGGCAGCGGTCGTGATCGTCGCAGGTGCGTTGGTATTCGGGGTGACCGGTGTGAGTTTTGCGCCGTACCACGCCCAGTCCGCGCCGCCGGCAGCGGCGGCCGATGTAAAGACCCAGTTGGGGACGGCGGTCACCCATGCGGGGTTTGCGGCTGATGGCACCAGCCTGGGTTACGTGCAGCAGCACCTGGGTCACGCCCTCAACTGCGTGGAGGGGACCAAGGGGAAGAACTTCAACCAGTCCTGGGGGCATGTCTGTCAGGGGCAGGGAAACGGCATCCTGGTGGATCTGAAGACGGCGTCCGGTGGTGCGGCGTTCATGCTCGTGGCGGAGTCCGCCGGTGGGCTGGCGTCCAACGGCCTCCGGAGCAAGGATCTCACCGAGGCCAAGGTGGCCGCCAAGGGTGTAGCGGCCTTGCTCAAAGTCATCGCTGAGAACCTGAAGTAGGCTGTCGCGGCGCGAGCCGCTCAGAAACGCGTGGTCCCTCGAGCGAGCACGACGATACCCGAGGGGTCGAGAGTATACCGGCGCGCGTCCTCGTCGGGATCATAGCCAATCTGGACCCCGTGTTCGATGATGTTGTATCGATCCACGACCGCGCGACGGATCCTTGCCCCCGCCCGGACGATCGTGTGGTCCATCACGAGCGACTCGTCGATCGTCGCCCCAGACTCGACGCGGACGCCGCGGCCGATGATGGAGTGGCGAACGACCGCCCCTTCGATGCGCGAACCTTCGCCGATCAGGACATCGTCCACCTGACCCTCGATCACCCGGGCCGATGGACCAGGGAAGGCGCTGGTGAGGATCGGCCATTGCGGATTGTCGAGGTTCAGCCGGGGCGCGGCCCCCAGCAGGTCCATGTTCGCCTGCCAGTAAGCGGCGATGGTCCCGACGTCACGCCAGTAGCCCGCCTCCTCATACGTGTGTACCCCAGGGACGCGATTATCGAGAAACGAATAGGCGTAGACACCGAGGCGCGGGACGAGCGTGGGGATGATGGTCCGTCCGAAGTCGTGATCGGTGCTGCGTTGCGCGTCTTCCATCAGGGCCTCCACCAGGACCTCTCGGTTGAACAGGTAATTGCCCATCGAGGAGAGCGCGCGGGCGGGATCCCCTGGGATCGGGACGGGACGGACGGGCTTCTCCTCGAAGCCGGTGACGCGCCCATCTGGCGCCCGCTCGATGATGCCGAAGGCGGGGGCGTGCTCGATCGAAACCGGCAGGGCGGCCACGGTCACGTCGGCCTCCCGGTCGAGGTGGAAGGTCAGCATCTGGCCGATGTCCATCCGGTAGATGTGGTCGGCCCCGAAGATGGCCACGATGTCGGGGCGGAAGTCGCGCAGGAGGTTCAGGTTCTGGTAGACGGCATCCGCGGTCCCCTGGTACCAGGTTTCGCCTCGGCGCATCTGGGGCGGGACGGTGATGACGAAGTGATCGGGGAGGCCACCCAGCCGCCAGGCATTCCGCAGATGCTCAATCAGCGACTGGGCCTTGTACTGGACCAGCACGTACAGGCCGGTGACCCCGGAGTTGACGAAGTTACTGAGGACGAAATCGACGATCCGGTACTTGCCCCCGAACGGCACCGCGGGCTTGCTCCGGTCGCGGGTGAGCGGATGGAGCCGTTCGCCTCTGCCGCCGGCGAGGATGAAAGCCAGGACGCGCGGACGGATCACTGCCGCACCTCTCCATCTCCTCTGCGTACAGCATGCCGTACGAACGCGACGGTGACCAGCAGGCCCAGGAGAAGGGCGACCCCGGGCGCGGTCCACAGGAGCCATCCCACCCCCCTGCGGGGCGGATCCAGCAGGATCCACTCGCCGTACCTGCTGACAAAGTACGCAACGATGGCGTCAGGGGCCTCACCGCTTTGCAACCGGGTCCGGATCAGCGCGCGCATTTGCACCGCGAGTTCTGATGGGGAGTCGGCGACGCTCTCGTTTTGACAGACGGGGCAGCGGAGGCGCGAGGCGATCGCTCGGACCTGGTCGTCGAGAGTGGGCTGGCCGGCCGCGGCTAGCGGCAAGGCCGCACCGAGAAGCGGCGCCACCATGGTGAGGGGCACCACGGTGAGGAATACCACCACGAGGTAGCGGCTCAGCCGCGTCTGGCCGGCCATATGCTCACCAGGCCCGCGAACGCCATCAGCAGTCCGCCCGTCCAGATCCAGGGTACCAGAGGGTTACTGCTCACTCGGAACACCGCGGAGCCGTCCTTCTCGATTGCCAGGAGGACCAGGTAGAGATCGCCCCGCCAGGTCGAACGGACGGCGGGCGTGGGAATCGGCCTTCGCTGCTGCGGGTAGAGGTGTGCGGCCGGACGCAGCACGCCGATGCGCGCATAGGTGGAGGGTTCGGGCGAGGCCGCCAGGTTGAAGCCGCGCAGGATAGATACCGTGGCCGCCACCACCAGTTTGTCAGGGGCCTGGCTCGCGGTCGCGCCGTCATACCGCAGGAGATAGCCCGGGCCCCTGAACACCTCTCCACGCCGCACCGTATGTTCGCTCTCCGTTTTATAGGCGGAGGAGGCGGTGATCCCCGCCAGCGCCAAACCGAGATGTGCCAGGTAGCCCGCGTAGCGGCGCCGGTTGGTCCGGAAGAGGCCCAGGAGGGCTGCGGGATACGACCGGCTCCCGGCGCGCCGCAGGGCGCGCGCTCCTCTGTGAAACTCCGCCAGCTGCGCCAAGGCGGTGAAGGTGATCACGCCGAACGCGCCGAGAGTGAGCCCGCGCCGCACACCCGCGGCCGCCAGCACCGCGACGAAGAGGGCGCTGAGGAGGACGGGGGCCAGGAACCGACGCAGAATGCCCGGCGGCGGAGGTCCCCAGGGGAGGAGGGTGGCCGTGGCCATCAGGACGAGGAGGGCCAGGGCGAGCGGCACCGTGAGCTGGTTGAAGAAAGGCGGGCCGACGCTCAGTTTGACTCCCGCCGCGGCCTCCGCGATCAGCGGGAACGTGGTCCCGATGAAGATCGTGGCAGCGATGGAGAGGAGCACCACATTGTTCAGGAGGAAGAGGCTCTCCCGGCTGATGACCGCCGGCAGCGTGCCGCTGTCCCGCACCTCCCCCCGTCGGGCGATCAGAGCAAAGAGCGAAAACCCCAGGATGATCGCGATGAAGCCCAAGAACAGGGGACCGATCGACGACTGGGTGAAGTCGTGCACTGACCCGAGGATGCCGCTGCGGGTGAGAAAGGTGCCGAAGATCGTCAGGAGGAAGGCGAGGATGATCAGCGTGTGATTCCAGAGGCGGAGCAACTGCCGGCGCTCCTGCACCATGACGGAGTGGAGGAAGGCGGTCGCGACCAACCAGGGCATGATGGCCGCGTTCTCCACGGGATCCCACGCCCAGTAGCCGCCCCAGCCCAGCACCTCATAGGACCACCACGCGCCGAGCACGACCCCGGCGCCCAGGAAGGACCACGCCGCCACCGTCCACCGGCGGGTCACCATCATCCATTCATCCCGCAGCGTGCGAGAGAGGAGCGCCGCCATGGCGAAGGCGTACGGGACGGAGAAGCCGACATACCCCAGGTAGAGGAAGGGCGGGTGAATCGCCATCAGCGGGTGATTCTGCAACAGCGGGTTCAGCCCGCGCCCTTCCGCGGGAGCGGGAATGAGCCGGACGAACGGATTCGCCGGCCCGAGCATCAGCAGGAGGAAGAAGGCCGCGATGCCGAGGAGCAGCGCCAGCGCCAGCGGCACCGTCTCGGGGTAGCGTCCCCGGTAACGCACCGCCACGAGGGCGGTGGCGCCCGCCAGGACCCAGGCCCACAGGAGGATCGATCCCTCCAGTGCGCCCCACAGGCCGATGATGCGGAACAGCAAGGGGGTCCCGCTGTTCACATTCATCGCGACGTATCGCACGGAGAAGTCAAACCCGACGAGCGCGACCTCAAGAGCGACCACAGCCAGCGTGACCGCGGCGAAGACGGCGACCGCCATCCACCGGCCCAGGTCGATCAGCCGCTCCCCACGACGCGCCCGCCCTCGCAGGAGCAGCCCAATGCCGGTCAGGGCAGCAACGGAGGCCAGGAGGATGGCGACGGAGCCGAGGACGGCGGTCATCGTCCTATGGTCGGGGGCTCGGCGGCGCGTACTCTTCGGAGTGTTTCACGATGACGGAGCGGGCCATGAAAATCCCATGAGCCTCCCAGGTACCTTCCACGACCGCGCCCTGCCCTTCGCTGAACAGCCCGGGCGGCGCCCCGCGGTGAACCACCGGGACGCTGGCGGTATCGTCGGTGAGCGTGAAGCGGAGTTCCCGCATCTCAGCATCCCAGGTTTTGGAGCCCGGCTGAACCTGCCCGCCCAGCCGGATGGTCTTCCCGCGCGCCCCCTCTCCCTGGGCCCGCAGTTCGCTCGGGGTGATGTAATAGACGATCGAGGTGCGGATCCCCCCGATGATCAGGTAGAGGAGCGCCGCCACGACGACAGCGGCGGCGATGAGGAGGCGGAGGCGCCTCATCGCTCGATGAACACCTCGCCGGACCGCGTCTGCGTATGCTGCGCGCGCACGTCGGCTTCCACCTGCCGGAGTCGGCGGCGGAGGCGCCAGAGGTAGAGAAGGATGGCGGCCCAGACCACTCCGTAGGCCAGGGTGATGGCGGCCGGCGGGCTCATCCCTCTGCCTCTGCCTCCAGAGCCGCTCGCATCGTCTCGAGCCGTTCGAGGCGGACCCGCAGGATCAGGAGGTAGGCGTAGAAGACGGTGAACGCCAGCAGGTTGATCATCAGGGCGGCCAGCATCGGCGGGGCCATCTTGATGTCCCCCCGCACGATTGAGGCGGGCGGGTGCAGCGTGCGGAACCAGACGACGGAGTAGTGGATCACCGGGATGTCGAGCGCGCCGACGATGCCGATCACGGCGGCCAGGCGCGCGCCTCGCTCCGGGTCCTCAGCCAGCGCGCGCACCAGGAGGTACCCGGTGTAGATCAGGAAGAGAATCGCGGTCGTGACGAGGCGGGCGTCCCAGGTCCACCACGTCCCCCACACGGGCTTGCCCCAGATCATGCCGCCGGCCAGCGCGAGCGCGGTGAAGAGCACACCCAGTTCGGCGGCGCTGTGCGCGACGTGATCGTAGACGGCGCGCCGCTTCCAGAGGTAGAGGATGCTGGCCACAAAGACGGTGAACACCGCGAGGTAGGCCACCCAGGCGCTGGGCACGTGCACGTACATGATCCGGACATAGTTTCCCTGGAAGGCGTCCGGCGGGGAGGCGAATAGACCCGCGTAGAGGCCGGCCGCCAGCAGGATCACGGCTGCACCGCCCAGGAGCGGCAGGAAGAGTCTCACGCCTCCTCCATGACGATATCAAACAGGATGGGAGCCACCAGCAGGAACAGGATATCAAAGACGGCCAGCACCCCGAGCCAGAGGCCGCCGCCGTCGCCAGTCAGGACCGCCTCCGTCAGCCGCACACCGCCCAGGACCACCGGCAGCGTGACGGGGAGGAGGAGGAGGGGCATCAGCAGTTCCCGCCCCCGTACATGGACCAGCAGGGATGCGAACAGTGTTCCTGTGGCCGCCAATCCGATGATGCCGAGCAGTCCGATCCCCAGCAG
>JANONS010000106.1:0-3564 GCA_031420915.1 Armatimonadota bacterium | reverse complement strand
CTGAATCCCGAACGTGGGGCGGGGGTGGTGATGCTACAGATCGGTTTCCTTCCCGTCTTCGCTCGCCTCATCGGCTCCACCTCTGCCGTGACCGGTCTGATCGTGCAGCTAGTCGTTGCCGATCTGATCGGCGTCAGCTACGGCCTGCTCTTCCGTCGTCAGAGTTACGACATTGGCTCGGCGCTCGGCTGGGGGGTCTCCTATGGCTTCTTCTGGTGGGTGCTCGGACCGCTCACGCTGATCCCGATCTTCCTGGGCGTGGCACCCCAGTGGACCGCGCAGGCGGCGGCGGAGTTGTTTGCCAGCCTGGTGGGTCACCTGGCGTACGGCGCCGGTCTGGGGGTGGTCTTTCATGTGCTGGAAGCGCGCCATAACCCCTGGTGGATCCCCCGGTTGCGGGCGGAGGCGGCGCGCGTGGCACGCCGGAAGGAGCTGGTGTTGACGTCGGCGCCCGCGCTGTGGGTGCTGGTGGTGGTCATCGCGTTGACGCTGCCAGTCCTCCTGAGCATGTAGAGACATTCCGAGGGAGGGAGTGCCCGTGAATCCTTCTCACGGGGCTCTGCCCGTTCCGCCCCCGAGGGGCCAGACCATCGGGACGAGCGCAATCGCGATGGCGTAGACCAGGACGGTCAGCAGCGCTCCCACCTTGAAGAAATCCCCGAACCGGTACCGCCCGGGCCCGTAAACCATCAGGCAGGAGGGCTCCAGAGGCGTAAGGTACGAGCAGCTGGCCGCGACCGCGATCATCATGGCAAAGGTGCGCGGGTTGAGCCCCGACTGCTGCGCGGCCTGGAGCGCGACCGGCAGCACGACGATCGCCGCGGCCTGATTGGACATGGGCTGGGTCAGCACCACCGTCAGCGCGAAAAACGCGGTGAGGAGCCATGTGGGGTCGGCGCGGCCAAGCAGGTCCAGGAGCGCTGACGCCAGGAACTTCGCCGCTCCCGTGTCGTCCATCGCGGTGCCCACCGCTAGCATGCTGCCGATGAGGATGAGCACCTTCCACTCGACCTCCCGGTAGGCTTCTTCGGGGGTAATACAGTTGGTCAGGAAAGCCAGTAGCGCCCCCAGGAGAACCGCGACCGGCAGGGGGAGGACGCCGAATGATGCGGCGGCCAGCACGCCGACGAAGATGCCGATGGCCGTGGGCGCCCGCTGCAGATTCGGCCGTCTCTCGCCCACGGCGCCCAGGACGCGAAAGGTCTGGTTCTCCTCCAGGGCGACGATATTGGCTAGGTGACCCTGCACAAGGAGCACGTCCCCCATGCGTAGTCGCACATCGCTCATCTTGCTGCGGATCGTCCCCCCGTGGCGATTGATTGCCAGGACCTGCAGCCCGAAGCGCTCCCGGAACCGGTACCTCTTCATGGTGCTTCCGATCAGCGGCGATCGCGGCATCAGGATGACCTCAGCCAGCCGCACGTCCTCGGTCTGCAGGTCAGGGTCTGCGAGTGTAACCTCGGGCTTGATCTCAATGCCAGCGGTGTCCTTGATCTTGAGAATCTCTTCCCGGCGCCCCTCGACCAGGAGCACGTCGCCCGGTTCCAGCCGCGTCGTGGCCTGCGGCGGCAGGTAGCGGTCCTCGGCCCGGACCACCTGCAGCACGGTCAGGTCCAGGTCGCGTCCCAGACCGGATTCCGCCAGTGTCTTCCCGATCAGAAGAGACTTCGGAAGGATGAGGATCTCGGTCAGGTAGGGGCGGAGGCCGAACCCCCCCGAGAGTGTCGTCGGATCGTCGCGTTCGGGGAGCAGCCGCCGGCCCACCAGCAGCATGTAGGCCACGCCGGCGATGGCGATCGGCACCCCCACCGGGGCCAGTTCAAACATCCCCATGGGCGGCATGCCGTGGCGGACCATCAGCCCGCTGACAACGATGTTCGTGGAGGTGCTGACCAGGGTCACGGAACTGCTGAGGATGGAGGCAAAAGCCAGGGGCAGCAGGAGTCGCGAGGCGCTCGCCCGCGCGCGGGCAGCGACGCCGATGGTGATGGGCAGGAAGAAGGCGGTGGCCGCGGTGTTACTGATGAACGCGGACAGGGTGGCCGCGGCAATCATGACCACTATCAGCAGCCGATGGGGGTCCTCCCCGGCACGACGGAGGATGGCCCGTCCGGCCAGGTCCACGACGCCGGTGCGCAACAGGGTCGCGGTCAGAATAAACAGACCGAGGATCATGATCACCGTCTCGCTGCCGAATCCGGCAAAGGCTGCCTCCGCCGGAAGTAACCCGGTCAGAATCAGCGAGACCAGGATCCCCAGGGCGACGGTGTCCACGGCGACCCACTCGAACGCAAAAAGCACCCCTGCGATCCCGAGGATGGCAAGCAGCAGGGCGATCTGTAGGGTCATAGAGCCAGAAGTCGTCTACGGTGGACGTCAGACGTGCCTGGACGCCTACGCGGTCGTCCGTTCCCGCCCAGCGTCGTCTACGCTTGCACGAAGGCGACGAAGCGGCTGAAGGCCGCCTCCCCGCCCTTGAACCGGAAGGGGAAGCACCCGACCCACAGCCGCTGATTGAGCACCCTGTCGACGTCTCCGCCGACGTTCTCCACGTGGTAGATCCCTTTGGGGAAGAGGATGGTGTGGGTCGCCTGATAGTCGCGCGGCCAGGGGAAGGCCTCCCGCAGGGACATCCCGATCTTTGCCTCCACCTCGGGGACGAGATCGGGCCGGGCATCCCGCACCTTGGTATTGAAGGGGTGGTCGGTGGAGATGGCGTCAACGGCGAGCCAGCGAATGCCGCGGTCCAGCACCCACTGGCAAAATTCCGCGCGCGGGCCGGGGTGGCGGAGGAAACAGCGCGGCAGGTTGGGACCGGCGTCCGGGTGTTGTTCGCGGGTCGCGGGGGACCAGTCCTCGTTGTAGTAGGCATGATAACCGGTGTGGATGATCAGAATATCGCCACGCTCGATCGCAATGCCATACTTGCGCTCCCACTGCTCGAAGTGTTCGGAGCCGTAGATGTCGTAGTCCCCGATGCCGAACTGCTGGAGGTCGACGATGCACGCCGGCCCCACGAGTTCGGTGATCGGGATGCGGGAGACATCCGGACCCGGATCGTAGAAGTGGAGCGGGCTGTCGAGGTGGGTCGCGATGTGATTGGTTGAGGAGATGAGCTGGGCGTTCACCCCCTCAAAGGCGAGCTTCTTCACCCACTTGATCGTCGGCCCCTCATAGTACGCGAACGGCGGGGAGTCCACGCTGAAGTTTTGTGAGAGGTCGAGGACCTGCACCTGACTGAGATCCGCTGCCCGCATCCGACTCATCACCTCCTTGACCGCGTGTTCAGGCTGTCCTTCACGTCTGACCATCACCGTACCGCCTCGGCCGCCGCTTCGAGCGCGGCCTCGAAGCAGGCCATCGGCGGGCGGACCAGACCGGCGCCGATCTGGCCGATCCCGGGCTGTCGGTGGGCGATGCCCGTGTTCACCCGCGGTGTGATGCCGGTCTTGACGACCTTGCGCACATCGATGCCCGTCGGGGTGCCCCGGAAATCCAGGACAGGGATCCCCCAGGCGGAATTCTCCGCGACCGTGATCTCATACATCTCCTGTGTGGCCTCCA
>JANONS010000105.1:0-5045 GCA_031420915.1 Armatimonadota bacterium | reverse complement strand
TCGGCTTCGATCAACTGAAACTCGCAGAGGTGGCGCCCGTCCGCCCGCGGTTCGGCCCGGAAGGAGCGACCCCGGGTGATCACCCGAGGCAGGCCCCATTGGATGACGGCGACCTCTAGATCGAGCTGAGCGGTCTGGCGGAGAAAGCGAGTCCGGCCAAGGAAGTCGAGTTTGAAGACGGTGGAGACCTCCTCGCAGGCGCCGGTCCCCAGGGTGATCTCGGGGGTGTCGAGTTCGACGAACCCCTCGTCGCGGGAAAAGCGAAAGATCGTATCCATCATGGCCGCCCGGAACTCGATCAGATCACGCATCCGCATCCCTCCTGGTGCTGGAGAGGAGAGGGAGGCAACAAAAAAGCGCCGGGCGCGTGGCCCGGCGCTTTTCTCGATGCCGAGGATATCGTTGCATTCCCCTCACGTCTCCGCGGTTTGAGGGGGTCAAGCCCAGGTGCTTTTCTACCACAGGAAGGGGACTCCGTCAAGAGAAATTTCTAGATGTAGGGGACCGGCTCCAACACTTCCTCAATATCTAGATCGAAGGAGGGGCTTCTCCGGCACGCGGCGGGCCGCCAGGCGGCTACCCCAAGATCGACCATGGGCAGGTTAGCTTGAAGTTTCTGCGGCCGGCTGCGCGTTCTGGGCCTCTCGGAGTGCCGCCCGACCTTCGCGCACCTTCTGGAAGAAGGCGGCATCCTCCTTGAGGGCCAGATGGCGCGGGCGGGCCAGATCCACCCGCACCTCCCCGACGATGCTCGATCTAGTCTGGGGGGAGGCGCCCCGGCTCATTACGATCACGCGGTCGGAGAGGAAGACCGCCTCCTCGATCGAGTGGGTGACAAAGACGATGGTCAGGCCCCGGGCCTGGTAGAGCCGCAGCAGCTCCAGGTTCATCCGGTCGCGCGTGATCTCGTCGAGCGCGCCGAAGGGCTCGTCCATCAAGAGGACCTGCGGATCCAGCGTCAAAGCCCGGGCGATCGCCACCCGCTGCTGCATCCCTCCCGACAACTTGTCGGGATAGTAGTGCGCGAACGCTTCCAGTTCGACAGTGCGCAGCAGGTCCCGGGTGGTCGCGAGGTAGCGGCGCCGCCTGGGGGGCCAGAGCCACCACCGCGGATCGCGCAGCCGCAGCGGCAAGAGGACGTTTGCTTCCGTGGTGAGCCACTCGAACAGGATCGGCTGCTGGAAGATGACGCTGCTCAACCCCGCGCGGACGGCGTCCCGGGGAGGGCGTCCGCAGACATCGATCGCACCGGTCGTCGCGTCCCGGATGCCGGCCAGCAGGAACAGCACGGTCGTCTTCCCACACCCGGAGGGACCGATGATCGAGACGAACTCGCCGGGCTCGACCGCCAGGGTGAAGTTCGTGACCACATCGAGGACCCGTTCCCGGGCCCGACGGCCGAAGAGGCCGGGAGACTGGACCACTTCGTAGGTCTTGGAGACGCGATCCATACGGATGATCGGCGCCCCCGGCGAGGCGGCAGGTCTCGGGCCGGCGGATGGGATGGCCGGTGGCTGCGACGAAGGCCCCGCAGGCATCAGTCGATTGGGGAGGTTGGGTGAAGCGCCGGGGGCCGGGAGCGAATGTTCTTCTGAGCACCCCGGCCCCCGGCCTTCACCCTTGCTCGCCTACGGCTTGACGCCGCTCGGGAACTTCGTGCTGTACCCGGCCTTGACGTTCGCACCCTTTAGCAACCCCGCCCGCGCCAGGTCCTTCCCCAGCCGGTCCCAGGCCGAAGGGTCGACGTAGCCGAGGCCCTTGGTCTTCGCGGCGCCGGTCACGATGATCGACTGCAGGAAGTCCATCCCCGCGATCTCATGCGCCTTGCCCAGGTTCTTGTTGTACTTGAGGAGGATGGTGGCCGCCTCGTCACGGTTGGCCAGGGCGTACTGGAACCCTTTGTAGCGCCCGGTGACGAACTGCTGGATGACCTGCGGGTACTTCTTGATGATGTCCTCGGTGGTGAAGACCACGTTCTCCGGCCATTGCATCCCGAAGTCGTTGGCGTAGGAGTAGACGTAGTACTTCTCCTTCACCTCCCGCTTGGCCACCAGCACCTCGTTATAGCCCATCGCGTGGGCGAACTGGTATTTCTTCTGCATCCAGGCGCCGATCGTGGCCGGATCGCCCTGCTGGTTGACGACCTTGATGCGTGAGGCCCAGTCCGGGCCGATCATCGCCTTGATCTGCTTATCGTAACCGATCCAGGTAGCTACGTTCCCCTTGACGTCGCGCGGCGACTTGAGGGGTACCCACGAGAGCAGGTGGATCGCCGACTTCTGAAAGTCGTGCGCGACGACCACCAGCGGCAGCTTCTGCTTCTCCCGCGCCTCCAGGAGGTTGTAGGGGTAGTCCACGCCCAGCACGATCTCGCCGGCACGTGCCTTCGCCATGACGCGGTCGATGGGCGAGAGCCCCGGCCCACCGCCGATCACCTGCACCTGCAGGTTGCCGAAGAACCCCTTCTCGACGGCGACGGGGTCGCCCATCGACTCGTTGTGAATGAACCAGGCCTCGATGATCGAGACCTTGGGCCCTTGCGCGCCGACGCCCGTGGTGACCGCCAGCGCCAGGGCCATCCCCAGGACCAGCACCCGGATAAGTACTCGCATAACCTCCCACCCCCCTGTGTTGTTGGTCTTCATGACCGTTCTCGGGCCATGCTCACATGCCAGGGCAACAGCAGCCGTTCGGCGACGGTGACGATGCCGAGCAGCACCCAGCCGATCAGCGTGCAGAAGACCGCCGCCAGGAAGACGCGTACCGTGTTCCCCACGTAGCGCGAGTCGAGAATCATGTACCCTAATCCCTCGAACGCCCCGAAGAGCTCGCCGACGATGGCCCCGTTCACCGCCGCCATCACCCCGCCCTTCAGGCTGGTGAAGATGATCGGCAGGGCCGAGGGCAGTTTCAGCAGGAGCATGCGCTGCAGCCAGGTGGCGTTGTAGATGTCCATCAGGTGCTCCCGCATCGGGTCCACCGAGATGAACTCCTTGTGCGTATGGTAGAGCACGGCGAAGAACGTATACATCCCGGCGATAATGATCTTGCTGCTGAGGCCCAAACCGAACCAGACGACCGCCAGCGACGCCAGCGCCACAAACGGCGTGCTGTTGAGCGTGACGACGATCCGGTAGAGGAAGTCCTCCAGCACACGCGGCAGCCAGACGAAGAGCATCGCCGCCGCGAGCGCCGTGGTGGAGCCCAGCAGAAACCCCAGCACCGTCTCCTGGGTGGTGATACTCGCGTAGTACAGCACCAGTTGCGAGTCCTCAGTGAAGGCCCGCAGGATCTGCGACGGGGCCGGCAGGAGGTACGGCTGCGCGTAGAGCCGGGACGCCACCTCCCACACCAGGGCCGCGAAGACGCCGAAGACCGTCCACGAGCCCAGATCGGCGAAGGGGAGGCGGCGGCGCATCAGACGAACCGGATCTCCTCGTCCCGGTTCTCCCAGCGCACGGTCGAGCGGGCCGGGCGGGTCTCGGCCACGATCCGGCCCCTGGAGATCACCACCCGGCGCGCGGCGAGAGTCCTCACCGCGTCCACCGCGGTCGGGGCGTCGAAGAGCACCAGGTCGGCCCGCTTCCCCTCTTCCAGCCCGTAGTCTTCTGCTCCAAAGCAGGCGGCCGCGCGCGTCGTCACCAGGTCCAGCATCGTTTCCAGTTCGTCCCGCCCTGACATCTGGCCGTAGTGGACCATGACGAAGCAGGCCTGCAGCGGATCGCCCACCCCGAGCGGATACCAGGGGTCCATGATCGAGTCGTGGCCGATGCAGACGTTGATGCCGTTCGCCAGAAGTTCTTTCACGCGTGTGAAGCCCCGGCGGATCGGGTAGGCGTCGAACCGCCCCTGCAGGACGGCGTTGTCGAGCGGGTTGGTGATGAAGTGCACGCCGGCGTGGCGCATCCAGCGGATCAACCGGTTGGCGTAGGCGTTGTTGTAGGAGTGCATGGCGGTGGTATGGCTGGCCGTCACCCGTCCCCCGAGCCCCAGCCTGATGGTCTCCGCCGCGAGCAGTTCGAGGAAACGGCTTTGATCGTCGTCGGTCTCGTCGCAGTGGAGGTCGGCCGGCCGGTCGTACTCGGCGGCCAGCCGGAGCGCGGTTCGCACATCCCGCTCCCCGTACTCGCGGGTCCACTCATAGTGCGGAATGCCGCCCACCACGTCCGCGCCCATCTCCAGCGCGCGCACCATGAGCTGCTCGCCGTTGGGGAACGAATACATGCCCTGCTGGGGAAAGGCGACGATCTGGAGCGTGATGACGTCCGCCACCTCCTCCCGCACCTCCAGCAGGGCGCTCAGCGCGGTGAGGTTGGGGTCGCACACATCGACGTGCGTGCGCACGTGGGTGACCCCGTGGGCGAGCATCCATTTCAGCGCGGTCGTCGCCCGCTGCCGCACATCCTCGTGCGTCAGTGATTTGACCCGCTCGCTCCAAATCTCGATCCCCTCGAACAGCGACCCGCTGCGATTGTGGCGCGGCTGGCCAACCGTCAGGACAGCATCGAGGTGGATGTGCGTCTCCACGAGCGACGGCGTGACGAGGTCCCCCGCCGCATCGATCTCACGGGGGGCGCGCGCGGCAAGGGATGGCGTGATGGCCGCGATCCGGTCTCCCCGGATGCCGATGTCGTGTGGGCCCTCACGCCCCTGGAGCGAGGCGTTGCGGATGATGAGGTCCATGGGGGTTCGGGGGCTTGATTCGCGTTCAGAGGGATGGCGCCCTGCTGTGGCCAACTTCCCCACCGTGCCTCAGCGCGCCGCTCCCCTGCACGATCTGCTGGTCGTTGACCTCAGCCGAGCCCTGGCCGGGCCCTACTGCACACTGATGCTCGGCGATCTGGGGGCCCGCGTGATCAAGGTAGAGACCCCTGCGGGCGGGGACGACACGCGGGGATGGGGCCCGCCGTTCGTGGGGGGCGAGAGCGCCTACTTCCTGAGCGTCAACCGCAACAAGGAGAGCTTGACTCTCAACCTGAAGGAAGAGCGCGGCAAGGAGGTGCTCAATCGCCTCCTCGCCCGAGCCGATGAGATGGTCGAGAACT
>JANONS010000104.1:0-9844 GCA_031420915.1 Armatimonadota bacterium | reverse complement strand
GGGGCGACGCTGCCCGCGTCGTGAGGATGGATGCCGACGGCGCCCGTCACCTGGGGGAGGCGCTCCGCCAGCGCGACCACACGGCGGGAGGAGGCCACGTCGATCCCGACGGACACCATCGTGCTGACCCCCGCCGCCACGGCCCGCGCGACGATCGCGTCCAGGTCGGGGGCGAAGGCTGCGTCATCTAGATGGGCGTGGGTATCGACGAGTTCCATGAATCCCCTCTATCCTATCATTACGACATGCGCATCCTGGTCATTGGCGGCACGCAGTTCTTCGGCAAACTCATCGTCGAGCAGTTTACGCCCATCCTCGACTGGCTGCGGGTGACCACCCAGTGGCTGCTGGAAAATCAGCAGGCCGACTCGGACGGTTACAAGGAGCGTCACGCGGAGATCAAGGCTGCGGAGCGCTGGCGCCGGACATGAGGCGAGGTACGCTGACTTGAGGAAGGCTAGGAAGCAGAGCGGGTTCAGCCGATCCGAGCACCATTCGGGGCGTCCTTGTCCACGGTGAGCAGCCCCACGACTCCATCCCACTCGGCCGCGAGCAGCATTCCGTTGGACTCGACACCCCTGACCTTCCTGGGTTGCAGGTTGGCGAGCACGATGATACGCCGGCCCACCAAGTCCGAGGGCTGATAGAGAGGGGCCAGACCGGCGACGAGCCTCCGCACCTCGGTCCCGATGTCTACCTCAAGTTCGATCAGCTTATCCGTCCCCGGCACGCGGGTCGCGGAGAGCACCTCCCCCACGCGGATGTCCAGTTTCTTGAATTCATCGATGCCGATGGTATCCACGCTACGCTCCCACCTTCGCCTTCTCAATCCGTGGAAAAATCGGCGTGCCGGGCCTGACCTTCGCCCCCGCCGGAAGCCCGCCCCACCGCTGCGCGTCGGTCAGGCGCTGCGCGCCCAGGGACGCCTCGATTCCCAGCTGCTCCCACACCCGCCCGGTGGCCGTCACCAGCCAGGGGGAGAGCAGAATCGTGGCGATGCGCAGAGCCTCCAGCGTATTGTAGAGGATCGTGCCGGCCCGGCCTGGCTCCTGATGCAGCGACCGCCAGGGGGCCTCCTCATCCAGGTACTTGTTGGCCGCCCCCAGGATGCGCCAGATCTCGTCGAGCGCGGCGCGGAAGTCCAGCCGATCGATACACCCTTCCACAGACGCGGCCACGCCGAGCGCCGTTTCCCGCAGGGGCGCATCGCCGCTCTCCTCCGGCCCCCGCGCGGGGACCTGCCCCTGAAAGTGCCGGTTGACCAGCGCGAGCGTGCGGTTGAGCAGGTTGCCGTAGTCGTTGGCCAGGTCGGCGTTGAAGCGGTGCACCAGCGCCGGCTTGTTGAAGTCGCCGTCGGCGCCGAAGGGAATCTCCCGCAGCAGGAAGTAGCGCAGAGCGTCGATCGCGACGCCGAGTTCCGCGCCTGACTCGGCCGCGATCTCGCGGGTCAGCGCCGCTGGATCGATCACGATCCCCAGCGACGTGCTGAAGCGCTGCCCGCCGAAGGTCAGCCAGCCGTGGGCGAAGGTCTGCCTGGGAACCTCGATCCCCGCCGCGTGCAGAATGATCGGCCAATAGACAGCATGGAATCGGACAATCTCGCGTCCGACGAGGTGTACATCAGCCGGCCAGTAGCGGCGGAATTTCTCCGGTTCGTCCAGGTAGCCGATGGCCGAAATGTAATTCGTCAGCGCGTCGATCCACACGTAGATGACGTGCCGCGGGTCGAAGGGAACGGGGACGCCCCACGCAAACGTCGAACGGCTCACCGCGATGTCACGCAGGCCCGACCGGACCAACGCGAGCACCTCGTTCTTCGAGGCCTCCGGGGCGACGGCCAACGGAGAGCGGGCGACGTGGTCCAGCAGCCAGTCCTGGTACTTGGAGAGGCGAAACAGATAGGACTCCTCAGCCGTCCACTCCAGCGACTTGCCGGTATGAACGGGACAGGTCCGGTTGGGGCCGAAGTCGCTCTCCAGGTAGAAGGTCTCGCAGGACGTGCAGTACCACCCTTCGTACGTGCCCAGGTAGATATCCCCGTTGTCGTACAGACGCTGGAAGATCTGCGCGGCGACCTTCTTGTGCCGGGGCTCGGTGGTGCGGATGAAGTCGTCATGGGAGATGTTGAGGAACTCCCAAAGGCGGCGGAACTCTCCGGCGATGCGGTCGGCCCATGCCTGCGGAGAGACCTCATGCCCCTCCGCTGTCCGCAAGATGTTGATCCCATGCTCATCAGTCCCCGTGAGAAAGAAAACGTCGTAGCCCGCCAGCCGCTTGAAGCGCGCTGCCACATCCGCCGCGATGGTCGTATAGGCGTGCCCGATGTGCGGCGAGCCGTTCACGTAGTAGATGGGGGTCGTGATGTAATAGCTCTTCACAGCCTAGGCCTCCCTAGGCCCGCGCCAGCGCCTCGCGCGCCAGCCGGGCGCCCTCCACCAGGTTCTGCAACTTCGCAAAGGCCACGTCCCAGGTGCGCGTCCGCAGCCCGCAGTCCGGGTTCACCCAGATGCGCTCGGGGGCACCCAGGATCTCCGCGGCCTGCAGAACCTTCTCCCTGACCTCCTCCGGCGTCTCGATCACATCCGAGTGCACGTCCAGGACGCCGAGCCCGATCTGCCGCTGATCCCCGAAGTCCTTGAAGATGTGGACGATATTGTAGTCGCCGGTGTTCTTGAACTCCAGCGTCAGCATGTCCGTCCTGAGGCTCAGGATGTGCGGGTAGAGCGCCCGGTAGTTGCTGTAGCAGATGTGAATGCTGATCCGCGCCTGCACCCCTTCCGTGGCGGCATTGAACGCCTCGACCAGGATCGGTACCTCCTCCTGGTGCGTCGCCGCGGCGGGTTCGTCGATCTGGATCCAATCCGCCCCCGCCGTGACCAGCGCCTGCAGCGTGGGGCGCAGCACCTCGGTCGCCAGATCGAGCGTGAAGCGCCGCTTTGCCTCGTAGTTCCGCTTCCGTAGGTCGCCGATATCCGATGCCTGGCGCAGGTAGTACTCGTTGAAGGACCAGTCGGCAAGCGTGTACGGACCGGTGATCGGGATCTTCACCGGCCGGCGCGCATGCCGTTTGACGAACCCCAGCTCGTCCAGGTGAAACGGTTCGCGTAACTGCACGCGGTCGACCACGGCGGCCTTGCGGTAGTACCGGTTGTCGAACGACCGGACGTGCCCGTAGAACTGGAAGCCCTCGATCCGGCGTATGGGGTACTCGTACATCTCGACGCGGCGGGCCTCGCCATCATAGACGACGTCGAGCCCGGCCGCCTCCAGAAAGCGGATGGCGAAGAGCGCTCCCCAGTCCCTGATCGCCTGCTTCGCCGCTTCCGTGGGTTCGCCGTTGCTGGCGAGCAGGTGTCGCAACTCATCAACGCCTTCGATCCCCAGGCGTCCGGCCCAGTGGTCCAGTTCGGCCAGGTCATCTCCGGAAGGACGGTGTCCCCGCGCGCCCTTCACCAGCCACGCGGGCTTGGCCAGACTACCGATCTCCTGTGTTGGAAACAGTTTCTTGGTGTCGCTCATCCCACCAGCCTCCTGACCTCTGCCAGCCGCCGTACCTTCGCCACAGCGACCTCCCACGGCAGAAACTCCAAGTCACAGCTCGGCACGACGCCTACCCCGTTCGCACCCAGTCGGTCGGCCACGCGCCGCACTGTGCGCGCCGTCTCCTCGGCATCCTCCAGTAACGAGTTCCGCCCATCCAGCGCGCCCAGCAGCAGCACCTTCTCTCGGGCCCGGCCCTCCAGACGATCCACCTCCGTCGCGTACAGGTCGAATCCGATCTCGTCCACCGGGAAGTCGAGCAGCGCCGGCAGCACCGGCGCGGCGTCGCCGAAGAACGTGTACAGCGCCGCCCGCACGTCGAGTCCCTCCACCACACGAGCCAGCGCCTTTTGTGCCCGCGGCACCGCGCCGTCTCGCGGGCGGGCGACCAGCACCGGATCGGAAAACTGAATGTACCGGCACCCGGCCCGGACCAGGCTCTGAGCCTCCGCCCGCAGCACCTCCGCGACGTCTCGCAGCAGCGCTTCCTCATCCCCATACGCGCGATCCTCCGCCAGCGCCACGAACGCCCACGGCGAGGGCAGGATCGCCTTCCAGGGCTGCCCCTCCAGGGCCCGCACGGTCACCCATCGCAGGACGGCCTCGCCCGTCGGTCGCAGCCGTCGCTCGATCACCGGCCGGCGGTAGAAACTGTTGTTGTCGAACCAGCGCGTGACCGGTCCGGCGTGGACGCCTGGGAGCTCATCGCTCAGCGGCCGGAGGAGATCCTGCCAGCGTAGGAGTCCGTCCGTCACATAGTCCAGGCCGTGCTCCACCTGAAGGGCCACGAGGCGGCGCGTATCCTCCTCCACGAGCCGGTCGAGGGCGGCCTGATCGAGCCGTCCCCGTTCGAAGGCCCGCGTCGCCGCGATCAGTTCCTCCGACCGCGGAAAGATTCCCGTCAGATGCGCGAAGGCCATCTTCCCTCCTCAACGAACTCTCTCGGCCCAAACAAAAATCCCCTCGCCCCTATGGGCGAGAGGATCTCGCGGTACCACCTGGGTTCGCCCCGACCTCGCGGCCGGCGCCTCATCGAGTACATCCGCCTGCAGCGGAGGTACCCCGGCTCGCTATCGGGAGCACCCGGACCGGGTTACTGGCCTGACGGCGTCGGTCCAGAAGCCGTCACGTCTTCTCCCCGTCTGCTCGGAAGCCATGTTCCCCCCGCCATCCGCCGCCGGCTCCCACCCTCCCGGCTCGCTCGCGACCTCAGCGGAGGTACTCCCGCTTCCGCATTGCTTAACTGTCATTGTACGGATCGGCCCGGAGGACTGTCAAGGCGCCACGTTCGACATGTGGACGCTCCGTGATTCTGTCCGCCCTAATCGCTCAGTGAAAATGTCCTCCCCCCACCCAGCCGAATACGGGGAGGATGATGACCTTGACGCACCGCGCACAGCAGCAACTGACCGTCCTGCACGCCCTGGATCGCGGCGAGCTGCGCCTGGCCGACGCCGCTGACCTCCTGGGCCTCTCTCCCCGTCAGGTCCGGCGCCTGCGACGCGCGTACCGTCGACGCGGCCCACAGGCCCTGGTCCATGGGAACCGCGGACGTCGCTCGCCTCGGCGCATGGATGACGCCACCCGGAAGCAGATCGTGCGGCTCGCCCAAACCACCTACGCCGACATCAACTTCCAGCACCTCAGTGAGCTCCTCGCCGAACGCGAGGCGCTGCGGTTCTCGCGCCAGACCCTCTCCCGCCTCCTCCGCGCCGCGGGAGTCCGTAGCCCCCGTACGCGCCGCCCGCCCCGCCACCGGCGGCGCCGGGAGCGCATGCCCCAAGAAGGCCTGCTCGTGCAGCTCGACGGCAGCGCCCACGCCTGGCTCGAACAGCGTGGGCCTCGCCTGACACTCGTCGCGGTGATGGACGACGCGACCGGTGAAGTCCTCGCGGCCACCTTTCGGGACGAAGAAGATGCGCACGGCTACTTCCTGGTCTTCCACACACTCACCCAGACGAAGGGCGTTCCCGTCGCAGCGTACACCGATCGCCATGGCATCTTCCACCACCCCAAGACCAAACGCCCGCTGACCCTCCAGGAACAACTGGCCGGGGGACCCGCGCCCACACAGGTCGAGCGGGCGCTGCAGGAACTGGGCATCCGCTGGATCCCGGCGAACAGCCCGCAGGCCAAAGGCCGCATCGAGCGGCTCTTTGGCACCTTCCAGGACCGCCTGCGCAGTGAGTGACGCCTCGCCGGGGTCTGCGACCGCGCAGGCGCCAATGCGTTTCTGGCGGAGTTCCTGCGACGCTACAATGCCCGCTTCGCGCACTCGCCGGCACAGCCGACCTCCGCGTACCGGCCGTGGCCCGCGGGTCTCGATCCCCAGACGATCTTCTGCTTCAAGTACCTCCGCGTCGTCGGCAACGACAACACCGTCGCGTGGGGCTCGGACCACATTCAGCTGCTCCCCGGTCCGGGCGGACGCCGCGACGCCAAGGCCACCGTGGAGGTCCACGAACGCCTTGATGGCAGCGTCGCCATCTTCTATCAGGGCCAGTGCGTGGCTAGCCAGCGGCTGGTGGCAGTACCAACCGTCCGCGTGCCGGCGCGTGACTACCGGCGCCCGCGGGTCATGGGGCCGCCAACGGATGCCCACGCACCGAGGGGGAGTACCTCGAGAACCACCTCGACCCGCAAAGCGCGTCCTGGCGCCTCTGGAAAGGCAGCTCGCACCACGAAACCAGCGCATCGCGCGAATCGCACCCCATGGACGCCTGGACCCGATCACCCATGGAGGCACATGCCGGTAGGGAAGGCGAAGCATACGACGTCTAGCGGGGAGCGGACAAAATCACTGAACGCTTAAGCGGACAGAATCACTGATCTCCGACAGGCGCCACGTTCGACAGAACCGGCCAGTAATCTAGTCTACCCCTTCGCTGGTCTCCCGAATGACCTGATCGACCACGGCCTTGAAGTCACCCGTCCGCTGATACGTGGCCAGCTGACGATCGGCGCTCGAGCCTCCCTCTAGTATGCGGTAGGCGTACTCCACCTCTTTGCGGCTGCCCAGTTCATCCACGACGTCGCCGATGAACCACTCGATCAACTCCCGGATCAGGTCGCGGGTCGGCAGTTCTTCCTGCTTGCCGAAATCAATGAGTTTGCCGTCCAGCCCGTAGCGGACGGCTCGCCACTTGTTCTCCTCGATCACGTCTGCGGGGTAGACGCGGAAGGTCATGTTGTCGCGGCGCAGCTTCCAGCACTTGGCCACGATCGCCTGAAGGATCGCCGCCACGCAGACCGCCTCATCAACGCGGGTGCAGACATCGCAGATGCGGAACTCGAGCGTCGGATACTTCCAGTTCGGCCTGACGTCCCACCAGAGCTTGGTCCCATCGGCGATGGAGTTGGTGCCGACCATCGTCTCCACGTAATACATCAGGTCCGCCCACGACTGAAAGACCCGCGGGATGCCGGTCCGGGGGAAGTTGCGGAAGATGATGCTGCGGTAGGACTTCAGGCCGGTGTTCCGCCCCATCCAGAAGGGCGAACTGGTAGACAGGCACAGGACGTGCGGCAGCAGATAGCGGGCGACGTTCATCGCATCGATGAGGAACTCTCGATCTTCGATGCCGATGTGCACATGCGTGCCGAAGATCAACAGTTGCTGGGCCAGCTCCTGCATGTCCTGCTTCACGCCCAGGTAGCGCTCCAGCGGGGTGATCTCCTGTGTCAGCCAGGAGGAGAAGGGGTGAGTGCCTGCCGCGGCGATTACGAGGCCATTCTTGCCGGCTAGGTCGATGATCGCGCGGCGGAGCCGCACCAGTTCGGCCCTCGCCTCCGCCGGAGTCTGGCACACTGTGCTGCCGACTTCGACGATCGACTGATGGAGCTCAGGCCGGAGTTGCTCGCGAAGCACCAAGCGGCCCGCCTCCAGAATCTCGGTGATGTAGGATCGCAGCTCCCGCGTCTTGGGATCGATGATCTGGTACTCTTCCTCGATACCGATCGTGAGCGACGGAGGCTTCACCCCGACGTCACCGCCTCTCTACCAGGAAAGTGGTCACGGTCGAGCCACCGCCGGCCGTCACGTTCATCAGCGCCGCCGTGGAGAGCCGCGTGATGCAGCCTTCCACATACGCGCCGTGCGTGATGAACGGGTCGATGTCCATCATCCGATCGATGAACTGCACCCGGCCATCGACCATGCTGGGATACGGCTCGCTTGGAAGCGTCACCCGCTCCTGCACCACCGCGGGCTCGGTCAGCGCCCGCTGCACCGTGCGTTCCCAACTCGCGGCGTCAGCCTGCCACCCCAGCATGATTCCTCTGCCGCCGTACTCGTCATTGGATTTCAAGACGAACTGCTCGCGGCCTTCAAGGATGAAGGGCACCAGGTCCACCGTCTGTCCGCGGTAGAGGGTGCGGCGCTCCTCCACGCGGCGCGTCCAGGGGATGTGGGCATCGATCGCCTGCCGCTCCTCAGCGCTGAAGAGGCCGGCGTTGCGCTCATCGCTCAGGACGGCCAGGCTCGCTTTCTTGTGCAGGATCTTGCACCGGAACGGGTTGACCATGCACACTGCCCCGTCGCGCACCGCGCGTACCACGGGGTGATCCAGTCCTTCGCGATCGATCAGTTCGCTGATGAGCACGCGCTTGTAGATCAGGGTGATGGGAAAATCTCCGATCACCAGGCGGCCGTGACGGTACTCCACCTCGCGCGGGTCGGCGATCGTGCACTCCAGGCCCTGCGAGCGAAAGTACTCGTCGAAGAGCACGAACTCGCTGTAGGTGGGTACCTCGCGCCAGTCCAGGATAGCGATGCGCGGCGCCTCACCGCGTCCGGCCCACTGCCGATAGGCGTCCAGCAACGCATGTAGGACGCCGTGGCGGGCGGGCAGCGGGCGGACCTCATAGCGGCGCAGGAACTCGCGCATCACCGGCAGCCCGTAGAACACCTCCGCCAGGACGTCGGCGTACGCCGCGGCGGCAGGGGTTTCGGCATTATACTCCGTGAAACGCAGCTCCCCTTGCTCGGAGAGAAACGCGTCCAGCCGCGAGGTGGGGCTGGGGTCCCGGAAGCCCGGGTCATGCTGCACCAGTTCCTCTTCCCAGTCCAATAGACCGAACTGGCCCCGGATGGCTCGATCGGTCAGGGCGGCATGATAGGCTCGCGCGAAGGCCCGCAGCACCACGCGGCACCGGTCCTGCAGAAAGCGGTACTGGTCGGCCGTAATAAAGCGCGGCCGCAGCACGGTGCACAGCGGCCGGTCCCCGAAAAACAGCCCGCGGCGCCGGAGCTGGCCGTCGAGCTGCGCCTGCGATTCCCCGGCCAGCTCGTCGGTCAACAAATCATGATAGGCCTGGATCGATTCCTGTAGGAGCATGGACTGAGGCATCCGCTGCCCGATCGCGCCGGCCCAGCAGGAACGTGGTCCACCGCAACTCGCGCCGCTGCGGTCGCGGGTGTTTCGCCAGACGGATGGCCATGTCGGCCATGTGCTTGACCGCCCACTCGAAGTAGAACGGGGTCAGCGAGTAGATGTCCATGTCCGGCGCGGGATTCATGAAGTCGATCGCGTAGGGCACGCCGCCGCGGATAGCCCACTCCACGGTATTCATGTCGTACCCCAGCGCGCGCACGAGCTTCAGGGAGTCCGCCACGACGCGGCGGCCCAGTTCGGGGCTGAGGTGCTTGTGCTCGACGTGATACTTCCGTTCGCGGGGATCGTACTTGATCGGTAGCACGTCCTCCTGGCCCAGGCAGATGCAGCGGACGTAGTGCTCCCACTCGATGAACTCCTGGACGATCATGGTCCGCAGCCCGGAGTGGTCATAGTGGTGGAGCAATTCTTCCAATGAGCGGCAGATGTACACGTCCTTCCACCCACCCCCGTGGGCGTCCTTGAGGACGCACGGCATGCCTACGTACTCGATGATCCCTTGCCAGTCTAAAGGGTAAACCAGGTTGCGCAGGCTTTCCTCGTGGACGATGCCGGGCACGTACTCTTTGTTCGGCAGGGCGACGGTCTTCGGGCTGGCGACCCCCAATGCTGTCGCCAGGGACGACCCGAAGAACTTGTCGTCGGCCGACCACATGAAGGGGTTGTTGACCACCGTCGCGCCCTGGAGGGCGGCGTGCTTAAGGTAGGTCCGGTAGTAGGGCACCTCGTGTGAGATGCGGTCAATGAGCACCGCGTAGGCGCAGGGCTCCTCCATCCGCGTCCCGCCCAGCGTGACGTACTCGGCGACCACCCCGGCGTCGCGGCGGTTGACCTCCTCGATGAAGGCCGGCGGAAAGGACCACTCCCGCCCGACGATCAGACCAACCTTTGAGGTCATCGCCACCCTCCCT
>JANONS010000103.1:0-6400 GCA_031420915.1 Armatimonadota bacterium | reverse complement strand
GGCCCCCAGACGTGCCCGCTCCCTCCGAGAATGGCCATGATCATGGGGAACGCCGTCCGGTCGAGCCCGAAGACCGAAGGGACGTCGATATATCCGGCGTGGAGGGCGAAGATCGCGCCGGCCAGGGCGGAGGGGGTCGCGCTGAGGACGAACGCGATGCGTTTGTAGCGGAAGAGGTTGATCCCGATGGCGGCGGCGGCCTGCTCGCTCTCCCTGATGGCGATCAACGCGATCCCCAGGCGGGTGCGCGTGAGGAGGTAGTTGAGGACCACCGAGCCGCTGGCCAGCAGGAGGCTCAGGTGATACGCCCATCCAAGCTCCAGGTAATAGGTCTGCGGGATGTAGACGCCGTAGGTGCCGCCCGTAAGCGCAGGAAGGTTCAGGACCAGATAGCGTACCATCAGGAGCAGACCAAACGTGGCGACGGCAAAGTACGCCCCGCGGAGTTTGAACAGCGGCGAGGCGGCGCCGAAGGCCAGGAGGGCGGTCAGGGCCGCGGCGGCGGCCGCGGCGGCGGGAATTCCCCACGGACCGAGAGCCTGGACCGCCGGCATTTTGATGAGCAGCACGATCACGTATGCGGCGAAGCCAAAGAAGGTGGCCTGGCCCAGGTTGAGATATCCTAGAAATCCCCCGAGGATGTCGTAGTTGGCCGCCAGGGTAACGAAGAGAAAGGTAAAGAACAGCGCCGTCACGAGATCGCGGGTCAGCATCCGGGGCAGGAGGAACAACCCCACGAGGACGCCGACCAGCGCCGCCGATCGCGCCCAGCGGCTAATGGCTTCTCACCCCCAGCAACCCTTCGGGCCGCAGCAGCAACACCGCAAACAAGACCGCCAGATAGAGTACCGGCGACCAGGCCGGCCCGATGAAGAAGGCGGTCAGGACCTCAGCCTCCCCCACCAAGATTCCCCCCAGCAGCGCCCCCGGCAGGCTCCCCACGCCCCCGATGACCAGGATCGTGAGGGCGATCAGCGTCAGCCGGAGTCCGTCGAACGGATCGAGGGGGGCGGCGAGGACCAGGAGCAGGCCGGCCGCCGCGGTGGCCATCGTCCCTAGCGCAAAGATCGCCCGGGAGATGCGCCGCGGATTGATCCCTAGGATCAGGGCTCCCTCAAAGTCCTGGGAGAGCGCCCGGGCCTCCTGTCCTGTCCGAGTCCGCGTCAGGAAGAGGTGGAAGAGAATCGTCGCGGCGATGGCAAAAGAGAGGATGATGAGCCGGCTGCCCGAGAACGTGGCCCCCAGGATCACGAGCGGCGGCAGCGAGAGGGTGAGAGAAAAGGAAGGCTGTGGGCTGACGTGCCGCGCCCAGTAGAAGCCGAGAAATGCCTCGATGGCCAGGGCGAAGCCGAAGGTGGTCACGATGGAGCCGATAAGGATCTCGTGGGGGGTGCGCCCCATCAGCGGCTCAACAAATGCCCGCTCGAACAACAGACCCACCAGGAGGAAGGTCCCCAGGACGATCGCGACCCCCAGGAACGGGTCCATCTTGAGGAAGGTGATCAGCAGCGTGCCCATCGCCCCGCCCAGGACGAGGAACCCGCCGTGGGCGACGTTCAGAATGTGGGTGGTGGCGAGCGCGAGGGAGAGCGTGAAGGCGATCAGCCCATAGAGGCCCCCCAGCGTGAGCCCGCCGGCGAGGAGTTCCACCAGGGTAGGCAGCGAGATGGCGAGGAGCGGCATCGGTAGCGGTCAGATCGCCAGGTAGGCGCGCCGGATGTCGTCGTCGGCGAGGAGCGCTCTCCCCGGCCCCTCCCGGACGATCCTCCCTACCTCGAGCACGTAGGCGCGGTGCGCCAGTGACAGGGCGCCGAAGACGTATTGCTCCACGAGGAGGATCGTGAGCCCCTGCGTGTTGAGGTCCGCGATGCGCTGGTAGAGCGCGTCGATCGCGATGGGCGCCAGACCCAGCGAGGGTTCATCGAGCATCAGCAGCCTGGGCCGGGACATCAGCGCCCTGCCGATCGCCACCATCTGCTGCTCGCCCCCGCTGAGCGTGCCGGCGAGTTGACGGCGGCGTTCCCCCAGAACGGGGAAGAGATCGTAGACCTCCTGGAGAGACGCCGCACGGTGATCATGAGCGGTGAGCGCCCCGAGCGCCAGGTTCTCGCTGACGGTCATGAACGGGAAGAGATGCCGTCCCTCCGGCACCAGCGCCAGGCCTTCCCGCACCCGGGCGTGCGGGGGGAGGCGCTCGATCTGCCGGCCTCGGAAGCTCACCCGCCCCGCCTCGGCGCGGAGGAGGCCCAGGATCGCTTTCACGGTCGTCGTCTTGCCCGCGCCGTTCGGGCCGATGATCGCGACGAGCTCCCCTTCCCCAACGCGGAAGGAGAGGTCCCACAGGGCGCGCAGGTCCCCATAGGCAACGCTCAGCCCGGACACTTCAAGCACGCATGATCTCCTGCTGGCCTCGCTCCCCGAGATAGGCCTTGACGACGTCGGGGTCGCGCACCACCGCCTCCGGGCTACCCTCCGCGATCATCACGCCGTAGTTGAGCACCGCCACCCGCTGACAGAGCTGCATCACCAGGCGGACGTTGTGCTCGATCATGAGGATGGTAATACCCAGGTCTCCGTTGATGTGGCGGATCACCCCGGCCATCTCCTCGAGTTCGGCGGGGTTGAGACCGGCCATTACCTCATCGAGCAGAAGAAGGTTCGGGGTGGTGGCCAGAGCCCGCACCATCTCCAACCGCTTGCGCTCGGAGAGGGTCAGGGATCCCGCCGGCCTGGCCGCATGCTGCGCGAGCTTCCCCAGCTCCAGGAGGGCGTGCGCCTCCTGCCTGGCCGTTCGGAGCGACGTGCTCTTCCCGGCATGCGTTCCGAACAGGGAGCCACTGGCGACGTTGTCCAGCACAGACATGTGCATAAATGGCTGGACCAGTTGAAAGGTCCGGGCGATGCCGAGCTGGCAGATTTCGTGCGAGGGAAGGCCGACCAGGCTGCGGCCGTTGAACCGGATGGTGCCCTCGTCCGGGCGCAATTGCCCGGAGATCAGGTTGAACAGGGTCGTCTTGCCCGCCCCGTTGGGGCCGATCAGGCCGGTGACCCCGCCCGGCTCCACCCGCAAGGTGACGCCATTCAGCGCCACCACACCGCCGAAGCGTTTGGTGACCCCAACGACCTCAAGCAACGCTGGCGTCCAGCCGCAGCCTCACCCTGTAGAGTGTTCCGGCTACCGGCGGGGTCTATACGTGCTGTCGCTCAAGCTGGGAGGCCAGACGACCCTGAGCTTCCCTGCCTGGTACTGAGCGACGAAGGGCTTCTGCGTGCCGAAACCGCCCAGGACCTGTCCCGCCTGCCTGTAACCCCAGTTCCAGCGAAGCGTCCCGAAGTGCGCGGGGAACTCCACCTGGGGATCGCGCAGGGTCTCCATCAGCCTGGCGCGGTCCAGGGTTCCCGTTTTCTCAATCGCGTTCACCCATGCCTCGAGAGCGGCGTACCGGATCGACGTCCAGGGATAGTCGTACGCGTCGACGCCCATGCGCTGGTAGATCGTCTTTTGCCTCGCCTCGAGCAACTTCGAGGCCATGTAGGTGTCCCCGGTGAGCCCCTCGGCCACCCGCTCACCCACGCCCTCCAGCACGGGCGCCCCGATGAACCGGACGTGTATCTCCCTGGGCCGCAGGCCCAGTTCCGCCGCCTGCTTGAGAAACGCGACGTCCGACCCTGCCCACAAGGCGAGAAACACGATGTCAGGGTTGAGGGACCTGAGCTTGGCAATAGTGGCCGAAAAATCTCTGGTGGGGAACGGATGTACCTCCAGACCCGCCAGGAGTGGCTCCAGCCCGGCCGCGCGGGCATAGAAGATCGCCCCGCTGGCCACATCCATGGTGTGAGGGAGGTCTTCGGCGATCACGGCCACCGTTCGATACCTGGTCAGCCCCTGATCATTGGAGGCTTTGATCATGTCGAAGTAGTGCTGGCTCCACCAAAACCCCAGCTCCAGGACGCCCACAAGCCATCGGAAGCCTCGGGCATAGATCGCCCGATCGTTGGCCTCCACCGCGATCATGGGGATGCCGAGGCGCTCCGCCACCGTGGAAACCCGCAGCGTCATGGGGCTGGAGAAGGGTCCGATGAAGACGTCGACCTTGTCCACGGCCGCCAGCTTCTCATACAACTCGATCCCCTTGTCGAAGTTGCTCTCGTCGTCGTAGACGATGAGCTCGATGGGCAGCCGTCTACCCAGCGACCGCACGTTGACGCCCCCTGCCTCGTTCACGACCTTCACCCACTCCTGCATGAACCGGAGCGCGGGAGGACCCGCCTCCGCGGCGAACCGCCCGGTGATCGCCAGCGTGCCGCCAATCTTGATGGAAGCCGGCGCCGGTGCCGCGGTGGACATGAACGGCAGCAGCATCACAGCAAGGGCGACGGCGATCATCACACGTCCCGTTCTCATCGCTCACTCCTCCTCAATACTTGCTAGATACTCATTCCTCACCCGAGAATGACTTCCTCCCAGGCGTGTCCGCCCCGACTCCTCGCCTCCCGGTCCGGCTCGTACAGCTCCTGCAGCCTCCTGCTTTCTCGAGGTGAACAGCGCGGTCAGTCACGAAACAGGAGGTTCGCGCGGGCAATCCGAATAGAGACGTGATACAAACCTCAAAGGGGTGGAAGCGATGGCAGGCCCGCAGCCCAGTGATCCGAGAATAGATGCGGCGACCGTCGAGGCCTTCAAGGGAGGCCTGCGAGGACACCTCATCCGGCCTGGGGACCCAGGCTACGACGACGCCCGCAGAGTGTACAACGCCATGATCGATCGGCGACCGGCGCTCATCACGCGTTGCGCGAATGTGGCCGACGTCATCCGCTCGGTGAACTTTGCCCGCGACAACGGCGTCCTCGTGGCCATCCGTGGCGGCGGCCACAACGGCGCCGGGCTGGGCACTTGCGATGGGGGGCTCGTGATCGACCTCTTGCCCATGAAGGGCATTCGGGTGGATCCCAAGGCGCGCACGGCGCGGGTGGAAGGCGGCTGCACGTTTGGCGATGTGGACCACGCCACGCACGCCTTCGGCCTGGCCACCCCGGCCGGCATCATCTCCACGACCGGCGTGGGTGGGCTCACGCTGGGGGGCGGGATCGGCTACCTGACTCGCAAGTACGGTCTGACCATCGACAACCTGCTCGAGGTGGACGTGGTGCTGGCCGACGGCAGTCTCGTGACGGCCAGCGCAGGGCAAAACGAAGACCTCTTCTGGGCCGTGCGCGGCGGTGGAGGCAACTTCGGCGTGGTCACCAGCTTTCTCTTCCGGCTCCACCCCGTCCAGACGGTGGTCGCCGGGCCCACGCTCTATCCGCTGGAGCAGGCGCCCGAGGTGATGCGCTGGTACCGGGAGTTCCTGCCCCAGGCTCCCGAGGACCTCAACGGGTTCTTCGCGTTCCTAACCGTGCCTCCGGGTCCGCCATTCCCTGAGGCACTGCACCTCAAGAAGATGTGCGGGGTCGTCTGGTGCTACTGCGGGGCGCCCGACCGGGCCGAGGAGGTCTTCAGGCCCATCCGGGAGTTTGGCCGGCCCGCGCTCTACGGAGTCCAGCCCATGCCGTACCCGGTCCTGCAGAGCGCCTTCGACGCTCTCTACCCGCCGGGCCTGCAGTGGTACTGGCGCGCCGACTTCGTGAACGAGCTGAGCGACGAGGCCATCGCGCGGCACGCCACGTACGGCTCCCAGTTGCCCACGCTGCACTCGACCATGCACCTCTACCCGATTGACGGGGCGGTGCACCGCGTGCGTCGGAACGACACCGCATTCAGTTACCGCGAGGCCCGGTGGGCCCAGGTAATGGTGGGCGTCGATCCGGATGCGGCCAACGCCGAGCGCATTAAAGACTGGACGGTCCGCTACTGGGAGGCGCTCCACCCCTACTCCGCCGGCGGAGCCTACGTGAACTTCATGATGGACGAGGGCCAGGAGCGTGTTCAGGCCACGTATCGCGACAGCTATGCCCGCCTGGCAAAGATCAAGCGCAAGTACGACGCCGGGAACCTCTTTCGCGTCAACCAGAACATCCGGCCCGCCGCGGCGTAGGAGGCACGGCAGACCTCAACGGATCGACCGACGCGGGTGTCGTCGCAACGTAGGCAAGGGTCAGTGAGAAGAAGGAGTGATAATTATGCCGCTCTATCTGGATGCGCATCATCATATCCCGGGCCTGACGGCCGAGGCTATCGCTGGGGCCCATGCCAGGGACCTTGCGGTCGGGGAGAAACACGGGGTGCGGTACCTGAGATACTGGTATGACGAAAGCACGGGCAAAGTCTTTTGTCTGGTCGAAGCTCCGACCCCCGAAGCGGCCGCAGCCGTCCACCGCGAGGCTCACGGGCTTGTGGCCGATGAGATCTTCGAGGTCAAGGAGGGCTTGTAAGGCGCCGGTCTGACCATATCATCAGGTG
>JANONS010000102.1:0-1546 GCA_031420915.1 Armatimonadota bacterium | reverse complement strand
GCTCCAGGCGATGCAGCTGGCGGGCATGAGCCTCACCCGTCTCTTTGTGCCTGTCCTGATCTTCGGCCTGGTCATGGCGGGCGTCACGTTCTTGACGAACGAGCTCTTCGCCCCCTGGGCCAACCACCGGGCCAACAACCTGATCAGGAGGGCCGCCTTCGGCGAAGCGTTCCCCCAGGTGCGCGAACAGATCTTCTTCCGCGGCCCCGACAACCGCTTCTTCTACATCGAGCGAGTAGACGATCAGCAGCGCACGCTGCACAACGTCATGGTGTACGAGGTGGCCGGCCCGCTGCCCAGGCTGATCACGGCCAGGTCGGCACACTGGGACGAGCAGGTCTGGCATCTCGCCAATGGCGTGATCCGCGAGTTCGACGAGGAAGGGTTCGTCCGATACGAGGCCCGCTTCGCGACAATGGACATCCTGGTGAAACTGGAAGGGGGGATGTTCTTCGCCGGGCAGAAGACCCCCGATGAGATGACCGCGAAGGAACTGCGTCAGTACCTGGCGTTGTTTGGGCAGGGAGGCGCGGCCACACGCTTCGCCGTGGAGTTCCACCGGAAGTTTGCCATCCCACTCGCCAGCGCCGTCTTTGCCCTGGTGGCGGCCCCCTTGAGCGTCTACGCGGCTCACGGTGGCAGGTTTCCGGGCGTCGCAATGAGCATCGTCTTGCTGTTCATTTACTACGCCGTCATGTCCGTCGCTCGGGCGCTGGGGGCAACCGGCGGCCTTCCCCCGATGCTGGCAGCCTGGCTGCCCAACCTTCTGTTTGGGTTAGGCGGCGTGTTGCTGTGGGCGCGCGAGGATGGCTGGATGCGACGCCGCTACGTCCCCGCCTAGGTGAACGACGTGGGCCGACCCTTCAGATTGGTGACACCGCTGGTGGTGACGGTTGCCGTGTGTCTCCTTGCCGGCTGGTATGTGTGGCGGAGGCCTGCCCTTGAGCAAAGGCCAACGGTCCTCTCTGCTCCGGCCGCGATCGGGCTCGGGAAGGCGGAGCTCGTTCTCCGTCACAAGGGGGAGAAACAGGCCGAGGTGCTGGCCGAACGCGTCGAGGTGAGCCGCGACCTCCAGTATGCGACGTTCAAGGGCATCCCCCGGGCGATCCTCTACGACAGAGGCCAAGCATCACTACGCTTGCGGGCTGATGAAATCGTCCTCAACCGGCAGACCAACGACCTCCTCGTTCGGGGGGACATCAAGATCAGTTCTCCGCAGGGCGACCAACTGAGGGCTCCTGAGGCCCGGTGGGTCGCCGCAAGACAACGCCTGGTCTTTCAGAGGGGGATCTGGCTGAAGATCGCTGAAAGCGAGGTCCGCGCATCTCGCCTGGTGGTCGACCTCGGGCTGCAGTCGTTGGAGCTGGAGGGTAGAGTGGACGTCACCTTCCGGATCAAGGGCACGATCAAGGACCACGGCGAGTACCGTGGCCTGAAGTCCACGATGCTCACCCGCTGCAAAGAGGTGCTCTGATGGCACGCAGGAAGGCCGCACAGCCCGTCTCCCGGCTCCCCGAGGCCTGGCTGGTCGAGTACGACGTTCACC
>JANONS010000101.1:0-1747 GCA_031420915.1 Armatimonadota bacterium | reverse complement strand
CAGCGCGCGCTCCGAGGACGCCCTGCGCGGATGGGCGTCCAGGGCGCGCTGCATGTCGACGAAGCCGATGGTGAAGCTCTGCCCGACGACCGGGCCACCGCCCCGCGTCAGCGTCCACGCCGCGATGACAGCGACCACGAGAATGGCAGCGCCTATCGTGATGAGCAACGCCTTACGAGGGTCTCTCAGGGCTTTGACGCGAGCTCTCACGTGAGTTCCCTCCTTGTCCCTGCGCCTGTGTCGAGCATGGGCGCTATGCCAGTCACAAACACTCCCTATTGTACTGCCGATGGCAATGACAGACCCGTGAACCTACAGGTTGCTGATCAGCCGGATCCAGTACTCCCCTCCTGAGGTGCCCACCAGTTCGCCCGAGAGGAATGCACTGAAGCGGTGACGCACGCTGCCTTCGAATCTCCGCTGGTGGATCTCATAAGCGGCCCGGAGGCTCAGGTCGGGATTCAGCCGGTAGATGACCCAGCCGGTGGTGCCCACCGCGTTCAACGTGATGTTGGTGCCCACGTCGAGGGTCTCATTCACCCGGTAGCGGAACCCCACATCGTACCGCCCGGAAAGGGTATTGGGCACCAGGGCGACCTCGCCGAAAATCTCGAGGCTTCCTATGAGACGGCCCAGGTGAAAGCGAAGTTCCGGTGCCGGCGCGGGACGGCCCAGGTTCACCTCGGCTTCCACCCGTCCCAGGTAGAGGAGGGAGTCCGCCACCACCGTGAGGTAGGTGGTCTCCGCCACATGCAGCACCGGCCGGACCACGATATGGTACTGCGCCACCGGCGGGTATGCCCGCAGACGCTCCTCTAGCAGCCGCTCCAACGCCGCTCGGTGCCGCTCCGCGAACACGACGGGCAGGCCTCGGATCGGTTCGGTGAGCGAAAGGACCGCCGGCGCATGCTGCTCCAACAGCAGCGTTGGGATCGAGCCTGAGCGAAACCGCACACCGATGTCACGCACCACACGCCCTTCGCGCGTGAGGAGTTCAATCTCGACGCGGCTGTACGCCGCTGGCCGGACCCGCACCACGGCGGTGAACCCTGGGAGCGCATCCTCCGCCGTCCGCCGCACCTCATCCACGATGAGTGGAGCGGCCCAGTCGAGGGCCTCGACCGGGAGGCCGAGGAACAAGGCCCGGACCGCAGGGATCAGGATCTGCTCCGCGGGCCCGAGGACCAGAGGGGCCACCGCCGGATGGACCGCGGTGCGGGGGACCACCTCCACCGTGTGAATGACTGGAGGGTCCGGCCGCAACCGGAGGGTGACCACCGCGGTCGCGCCCACCTCGATGCGGGCGTCGACCACCGAATACCCGCTGATCACACGATCGACGACCGTCAGGAACGTGGATTGCAACTGGGCCTGCGTCGGACGGAGTTGATCGACGGGCCGGCCGAGGAGCAGCCGCTGCGCCACCGTCCCCACGGTCTCCAGGAGGCGGGCGCGGACCACCTGGGGGGTTCCGCCGCCGTCGACGGCGAGGCGAACATCGATCGTCTGCACCATCACGCCGCTGGCCGCGGCGACGGGCGCGGCCAGGAGGAGCGTAAGGATCAGGGCTCGTGCTGCCGCGGGGGGCCGCGGCCGCCTCGCCCGGGCTAGAATGGGTGACCCAGGTTGATCCACGTCTGATTCCCCTCAGGACCGAACGCGAAGTCGAGGCGGATGACCCCCAGGGGGGAGTTGAAGGCCATGCCGATCCCGTAGTTGACCTTGAATCCCCCGGCGCCGCCAATCG
>JANONS010000100.1:0-13620 GCA_031420915.1 Armatimonadota bacterium | reverse complement strand
ACCTCGCGCTCGACCTCCCGTCCGTCGGGCAGGCGCACCGCATCGACACGAAGGTTCACCACCCGCCCCTCGTAAATCCGGCGGCTGCGCACCTGGATTTCCCGTGCCACGGGGAGTCTACGCCGTCGGCGCGACGCGCGCTTCTTCGGTGAAGATCGGGGTGCCCGTCCGCCCGACAAGGTCGTGGAAGGCCTCCATCAGGCGCCCGGTGACCGGGCCCGGCCGGCCGTCGCCGACGGCTCGCCCGTCCACCTCCACCACCGGCCCCACCTCCGCCCCCGTCCCGGTGAGGAAACACTCGTCGGCAGTGTAAACATCATGCAGGGTGAAGACCCGCTCGCTGGCCGGGATGTCGAGATTCATCGCCAGCTCCAGCACCGCATCCCGGGTCACACCCCGGAGGATCCCGAGATACGCGGGCGGGGTCCAAACCTCGCCCCCGCGGATGATGAAGAGGTTGTCGGCGCTGCACTCGCACACGTAGCCGTCCGCGCTCAGCATGATCGCCTCCTCAACGCCGGCCTGGTTGGCCTCGATGCGAGCCAGGATGTTGCCAAGGTAGTTGAGAGACTTGACCCGGGGATTGAGCATGTCGGGCCTGATCTTGCGCGTGGTGGCCGTGATCGTGCGCAGCCCTCGGGCGTAGGCTTCCTTGGGGTAGAGCTGGATGGTGTCGACAATGATCACCACCGTCGGCAGGCCGCATTTACGAGGGTCCAAACCGAGATCGCCCACCCCCCGGGAGATCACCGGCCGGATGTACGCATCGCGCAGACCGTTCCGCCGCAGCGTGTCGAGGATCGCCTCCCGCATCGCCTCCTTCGCGAGCGGGATCTCCAGCATGATCGTCCTGGCGGAGTCGTACAGGCGGTCCAGGTGTTCCTCCAGCCGGAAGACGCGGCCGCCGTACGCGCGGATGCCCTCAAAGACGCCGTCGCCGTAGAGATACCCGTGGTCGAAGACCGAGACCCGGGCCTCCTCCTTGGGGACGAACCTGCCGTTCACGTACGTCACCAGGCCCATGACGTCCCTCCTCGCGTCCAGCCCATTGCGATCCCTTCTACTCATTTGTGCGGCCTACCCGGCCGCTACCTTTCAAATTGTGCGGCCTACCCGGCCGCTACCTTGGTTTGGCTTCGACCGCCGCCCGCCGGAGCGCCGCGCCCACGAAGGCAGCGTACAGCGGATGCGGGCGGTTCGGGCGAGACCGGTACTCCGCGTGAAACTGGGTGCCCACAAACCAGGGGTGACCGACGAGTTCGATGATCTCGGCCAGCTGCTTCTGTGGATAGAGGCCGGTCACCCGCAACCCCCGTTCGGTGAGCAGTGGCAGGTAGGCGTTGTTCAGTTCATAGCGGTGGCGGTGGCGCTCCTGAACCTCCTCAACGCCATAGGCCGCGGCGGCCAGACTCCCTGAACTCAACCGGCAGGGGTACAGTCCTAGCCGCATCGTCCCCCCTTTGTCCGTCACCCCTTGCTGCTCGGGGAGCAGATCGATGACCGGATGGGGCGTCTGGGGATTCACCTCGGTGGTGTTGGCTCCGGCGAGGCCGCACGCGTGGCGGGCGAACTCCACGACCGCCCACTGCATCCCGTAGCAGATGCCGAAGAAGGGCGTCTGGCTCTCGCGCGCGAAGCGGATCGCCTTGACCTTCCCCTCCGCCCCCCGCGCCCCGAATCCCGGGCACACCGCGATGCCGTCAAAAGCGGAGAGGTGCGCGTCCACCTCCTCCTGCGTCAGCCGCTCGAGTTCCTCGGAATCGACCTTGACGATCTCGACGCGCGCGCGGTGCGCGATGCCCCCGTGGCGCAGCGCCTCCACGATGCTGACATAGGAATCCTCGACCCCCATGTACTTGCCCACCAGGGCGATCCGGACGGTCGATGCCGGATGGCGGATGCGGTCGACGATCTCGTGCCACTCCCCGAGGTCGGGCGGGGGGACCCGGAGTCCCAGGCGCTCGACCACTGCTTCGCCGAGCCCCTCCGCCTCGAGGATCAGCGGCACCTCGTAGATGGACTCGGCGTCCATGGCCTGGATGACGCGCTTGACGGGCACGTCGGTGAACAGCGAGAGCTTCTCCTTGACGCCGGTAGAGAGCGGCCGGCGCGTCCGGCAAATGAGGACGTCGGGCTGAATGCCGATACTGCGCAGTTCTTTGACGCTGTGCTGCGTGGGTTTGGTCTTCAGTTCGCCGGATGCCGGGAGGTACGGGATCAGCGAGACGTGCACATACAGCACGTGCTGTTCGCCGACGGTCGTCTTGAACTGGCGGATCGCCTCGAGGAAGGGCAACCCCTCGATGTCCCCTACCGTCCCGCCCACCTCGACGATTACCACGTCGGCGGCCGCGGCCAGCCCCACCCGGTTGATCTCGTCCTTGATCTCGTTGGTCACGTGGGGAATGACCTGCACCGTCTCGCCCAGGTAGTCGCCCCGACGTTCCCGGGTAATCACCGCGAGATAGATCCTACCGGTCGTCGTGTTGTTGGCGCGGCTCAGAGGTTCGTCGATGAAGCGCTCGTAATGGCCGAGGTCCATATCGGTCTCGCCGCCGTCGTCGGTGACGAAGACCTCGCCGTGCTGGTGCGGGTTCATGGTCCCCGCGTCCACGTTCACGTAGGGGTCGAACTTCAGGAGGGTGACGCGTAACCCGCGGGCTTTGAGCAACCGGCCGATCGACGCGGAGGTGATCCCCTTCCCCAGCGCGGAGGCGACGCCGCCGGTCACAAAGATGTACTTCGTCGTCACCCGATACTTATACACCTGGACGTCGCCTCCGGCAAGGTAGCGGCCGGGTAGGCCGCACAATTTGAACGGCTGGCCGGTACCACGCTACCGCCCGCCCCAGCCCAGTTTGGCGCGCAGGATGCCGTAGAAGGATGTCCGGGCCAGCCGGACCAGCTTGGTCGTCACGTCCGCCCGAGCCACCAGCACCCGGTCCCCCGCCATGATCGGGTACCCCACCTGCCCATCGACGGTCAGCCGGGCGTCCTGGGCGGCGGTCAGTTCGATGGTTATCCGGTCGTCCCGGCTGACGATGATGGAACGGGCGTTGAAGGTGTGCGGGCTGATCGGCGTGATGATGATGACCTCGACCCGCGGGTGCACAATGGGCCCGCCGGCCGAGAGCGAGTAGGCGGTCGAGCCCGTCGGAGTGCTGAGGATCAATCCATCCGCCGGGTAACTGGCGAGGAGTTCATCGTTCACGGAGGCCTTCAGGCCCAGCACGCGGGCGACCCCGCTCTTGGTGACGACGACGTCGTTCAGCCCGATGAAGCGCTCGAGGAGGATCCCGTCGCGCTCCACATCCGCCTGGAGCATCATCCGCTCCTCAACCTCATACGCGCCTGACGCGATCCGGTCCACCGTCCGGGGCAGGTCCTCCAGGTTCACCTCCGCCAGGAAGCCGAATCCGCCCAGCCGCACGCCGAGCACTGGGATGCGTCCCGCGGCGATCCGCGCCCCGTGGAGGATCGTCCCGTCCCCGCCCAGGACGACCAGCAGATCCGCCCGCTCTCCCAGATCTGTCTCGGAGACGGCCAGCGCCTCGCGATGCACCAGCAGCGCCGCCTCCGCATTCACCAGCACCGGATGGGCCCGTGAGACAAGCGCGGCGATGGCCTGCTCCGCCATCACGGGCGCCTCTGTGTGCTCGGTGAGTTTCGACGGATTGATCAGGAACCCGATCGTGCTCACAGACGATTGATCCCCGCTACCGGGGCGGCCTCCCGGACCACCGCCGCGACGGCTCCGTCCACGTCGTCGACCGCCGGATGGAGTCCTTTGACCACCCAGAAGAAGAACTCCCGGTTCCCCTTGGGCCCCACGAGCGGCGAGGGCGTCATCCCGGCCAGGGTCCACCCCTGCGAGGCGATCCACCCGGCGATCCGCGCCAGCACGTGCCGGTGCACCTCGGGCGAACGGACCACCCCTTTGGGGACCTCAGCGCGAGCGGCCTCGAACTGCGGTTTGACGAGGGCCACGATCGATCCTCCTGGCCGCACAGACGCCGCGACCCCGGGGAGCACACGCCTGAGGGAGATGAACGACACGTCGACAGCGGCCAGGTCCACCGGCTCCGGCAGGGCCGCGGCGTCCAGGCGGGCGGCATGGGTGCGCTCGCGCAGGTGGACCCGTGGATCCTGGCGCAGCCTCCAGTGCAACTGCCCCTTGCCGACGTCCACAGCGTAGACGCTTCGAGCGCCATGCTGCAACAGGCAGTCGGTGAACCCACCGGTACTGGCGCCCACGTCCAGAGCGACCCGGCCGGAGACGTGGATGCCGAAGGTGCGCAGGGCGTGCTCCAGTTTCTCACCTCCGCGGCTGACGTACCGCGGCCGGCGGGGCACCACGGCAACGGTGACCCCGGCCGGGAGGAGTACCCCCGGTTTGTCCGCCCGCTTGCCGTCCACCCGCACCTCACCGGCCAGGACCGCCGCCTGCGCGGCCTTCTGGCTTGGCAGAAGCCCCTGTTCCACCAGCAGGAGATCGAGCCGTCTACGCTTCACGATGGAGGAGCCTACGCTTCACGATGGAGGAGCCACTGAGCCAGGTCTGCGAGCAGGTGTCCCCCCGCGCCAAGCGGTTCCAGGGCCGTGATGGCTTCGTCTGTGAGCGACGTGGCGAGGGCCCGTGAGCGAGCCACCCCATGCACCGCGGGGAACGTGAGCTTCGCGGCGACCGCGTCTCGCTGAGCTTCCTTCCCCATCCTTTGCGTCTCTCCCACTTCATCAAGAATGTCATCGACGATTTGAAAGGCGAGCCCCAGCCGTTCCCCATAGCGCGCCAGCGCCTCCAGGTGTTCGGGCGACGCCGCGCTGAGGAGGGCCCCCCCTCGCACGCAGGAGCGAATCAGCGCCGCGGTCTTGCGGAGGTGAATCTCGTGGACGGCCCGGCCGGGCTCCGCAAGCCAGGAGGGCATCGCGGGGAGATCAGGCCGCCGCTCTCCCAACAGATCCAGGACCTGCCCACCCACCATGCCGTCCGTGCCGATGCTCCGGGCGATCTCGTGGATGAGGCGGACCACCGTGGCGGGGGGGACCGGGGGCGGCGTATGCGCGAGCAAGGCGAAAGCCAGGGCATGCAGCGCGTCGCCAGCCAGCACGGCCACCGCCTCCCCAAAAACCACATGGCAGGTGGGACGCCCGCGCCGGACGGCGGAGTCATCCATGGACGGGAGATCGTCGTGGATCAGCGAGTACGTGTGGATGAGCTCAACCGCGCAGGCGGTGGGGAGAACGGGTTCGATCGGACCGCCGACCGCCTCCGCCGCGGCGACGACCAGTAGCGGCCGGAGGCGCTTCCCGCCCGCGAAGACACTGTAGCGCATCGCCTGATGGACGACGCTGGGGATGGTCTCCTCCGGAGGCAGCAGCTGCTCGAGGGTCCCCTCGATGTGCTGCGTCCGCCGGACCAGATAGGTCTCCAGATCTACTCCGGCCGCGGCCTTACCCAATCTGAAAGGCCTCCTCCCCCAGCGGGTCAATCACGCGGACGTCTACGCCGGCGACCACCGAGCCGGCCGGCCCGCGGCGCACGCGGTCGATGAACGCTTCGACCGCCTCCTTCGACCCCTCCACCTCCCCTTCCACTGGACCATCCGGCAGGTTACGGATGAACCCACCCAGCGCCAGGAGACGGGCCTGGTGTGCGGCATAGTACCGGAACCCTACCCCCTGGACACGCCCACGGATCAGCAGGTGACAGCGGACGCGCCCCACCAGTACCCTCACGGGCTCAGGGATCCTCATGCGCTGGGCGCGGGGTCCCGCTCTCCCTCGCCCGAGTCCACGCCTGCGGCGTGGGCCGACCGCTCGCGGTAGATCGTCCCCAGCACCCCATTCACAAATCGTCCCGACTCCTCGCCACCGTAGGTCTTCGCCAACTCGACCGCCTCGGAAATGACGACCGACGGCGGCGTGGTCATGGACTGGAGTTCATGGATCGCCAGCCGGAGCACGTTGCGGTCGACCGTGGCCAGACGCTCCAGGGTCCAGCCGCTGAGGTGAACCTGGATGAGCGCGTCGATGGCCTGCCGGTGGGCCGCCACGCCAGCGGCGAGGGTGGTGATGAACGGCCAGTCCTCGTGGGGCCGTTCCTCCCGGAGCGAGGCCAGCACATCATCAACCGCAAATTTGCCGAGATCGAATTGGAAGAGGATCTGCAGCGCAAGCTGTCGGGCCCGGCGCCGGTGGCTCATGCGCTATCTCACCCGCTCGATGTACGTGGCGGTGCGGGTATCCACGCGGATCCGGTCCCCTGTCTCGACGAAGAACGGCACCTGCACCATGACTCCGGTCTCCAGCTGCGCCGGCTTGGATCCGCCCGCGACGGTGTCACCGCGGACGCCCGGCGCGGTCTCCACCACCTCCAGCTCGACCGAGTTGGGCAGCTCGAGCGCGATGGGGCGTCCCTCATAGAGGACCACCGTGGCCTCAGCAGCCTCCCTCAGATACTGGACGCCGACGCCCAGGAGGTCTGCGGGCAACGAGACCTGCTCATAGGTCTCCTGGTCCATGAAGACGAAGTGGCCTTCGTCCCTGTACAGGTATTGCATCCGCCTCCGGTCCAGATATGCCTGCGCGTAGCGCTCCTCCGGCATGAACGTCCGCTCGGTGGTCGCCCCTGTCTTCAGACTGCGGACTTTGGCACGGACGAAGGCGGTTCCCCTCCCGCGTTTGACATGTTGAAAGACGACGACGGCGTAGAGCTCGTCATCAATCCGGACCACCATGCCTGGGCGAAAATCGTTGGCAGAGATCATCGTCCAGGGTACATGATACCGCAAGGGCCAAGCCGGGTGCCAAGCGGCAAGGTAGCGGCCGGGTAGGCCGCACAATTTGAAGGGTTACAACTGGAAGCGTTTCGGATCGATGGGGCGATTGACCTCGCACTCGGAGTAGGTGAGCGACATGACGGGGGTTGTGCCCTCGTAGGCATCGACCCGCAGCGGCAGGTAGAACTTCCCCTCTTTCACCTGAAAGGTCACGCGGGTGGTGGAGGACCTCCCGCTCTGGGGGTCCAGGAACAGCTCGAGCGTCATGGGGAGGGCGATGCCCCGATCGAACCGGCGGTGATCCCGCAGCACGATGATGCCGACGGCCCGTCCGCCGGGATCGTAGAGCTGCGCCCGGACCAGCTCGCCGGTCCGCCCATCCACCCAGATGGACTCCCGCGCGACCAGGACCCGGTCCACCAGCAGGGGTCGGCGGAGGAGGAAATCGTACCGCACCAGCGGGCGCCCATCCACGACCTGGGGTTCCATCCGAAGGAGTTCGTAGTTGGTCGGATCATCGACGAACAACAGCTCCGCCAGCGTGAACCCCAGACGGCCGGACGCGCTCGGGCGGGAGGCGATCCCCGGACCGATCCGCTCGACGTGGATCCGGCCGGTCGTGGGATCATACACTTGGACGCGGTCTTCGGCGAACACCATGCGCATCCCCACCACCTGGTTCTGTGGGGGCGCATCGGGGGTCACGGCGGTCACATCGAGCCTCCACAGGGCGGGAGGGCGCGCCCACAGCCGCATCTCCACGACGATGCCACCGCCCGCCTCGTAAAACGTGGCGGTGATGCGGCACTGAACCGTCTTTGGATGGAACGCCGCGATCTTGGAGATGAACGCCGGAGCAGGAGGCGAAACGGCCGGCGCGGCCTGGAGGTGCGGCGCAGACGCCGCGACAGCCGCGCAGACCACCGCGGCGGCGATCAGCGCCCGGGACACCGCGCTCCGCCCCGGGCGGACTGGACCCTTACGGCAGCGTGTAGGGAAGCGCAGCGGGGCGGAGCCGTTGGAACAGCCCACGCAGAAGAGCATCCGCCTCCCCATGCTCTCCCACAAGGACGAGCGCGTCGTGCAGCGCCAGGGTGGCGGGGACAAACTCCGCGTCGAGCCGGACAGCCTCACGCAACGAGGCCAGCGCCCGGGGCAGGTAGTCCGCCGCGTACGGGGCGACCCCCACGCGGAGCTGGCGGTAGGCAAACAGATACGCGAACCCCAACCAGTAGTGCGCCCGGGCATTGCGGGCGTTGGCCCTGATCGCGGCCTGGTATGGGTCGATGGCCCGCTGAAACTGGGCCGCGGTCACATAGAGGCGGCCCTGGTCAAAGGCCGGCAACGCCTGCTGCGCGGCCGCTTGATGCGGAAAGAGGATCGACGCGCAGACCAGGAGAGCGGCGAGCCGCAGGGTGCTCATCGTCGACTAGGGCCTGGCCGGCGGGGTGACGATGAGCGGGGTGACCACGAAGATCACCTCGCTCTCCCGGCGATCCGTGGTCGTCCGACGGAAGAGACTCCCGATGATCGGGATGTCCCCCAGTAGCGGGACCTTGACGACGGTCTCCCGCTCCTCGACGCTGATCATACCCGCGATGATGATCGATTCCCCGCTCCGAACCTGAACGATCGTGCTCGCCTTGCGCGAGGCGATCCTGGGAACGGGACCCGCTGGCGTCTGCAGGAACTGGATGACCGAACTGACCTCGGGGGAGATGGTGGTCGTGATCAGTCCGTCACGGTTCAGGCGGGGTGTGATCTCCAGGACCACGCCGATCGGCTTGAAGGTGAACGTGATCCGGCCGGTGGTATCCACCTGCGGGATCGGCACCTCCTCACCCAGGTTGACGGTGGCCTTGTTCCCGTCGAGCACCGCCACCCGCGGGGCGGAGAGCACCCGGGCCTTGCCCTCCTGGACGAGCGCGGCCAGCGTCGCAATCACGGGCCCGCCGGTCGTGCCCACGGTGAGGTTTGCCGGGAAGCTGGGCAAGGAGGTGACGCTGGTCACGGTGATCGGGTACCCCGTCAGACCCCAGGACAGGCCGAGGTCGCGCAGCACGTTCGTGGTGATGTCGACGACGCGGGTCTCGATCATGATCTGAGCGACCTGGACGTCCAGGGAAGCCAGGATCTTCTGCACCTGCTCCTGCTGAACGTGGGTTCCGAAGACGATCAGGATATTCGTGCGGACGTCGATCGCCACACGCACACCCGGCACGGAGGCGGCGATGGCGGTCCGCACCTCTCCCGCATTGGCAAACCCGAGCGGATAGATGACGGGCTCGGGAACCTCGGGCGGGGGAGCCAGCTTCTCGGCCGCCAGGATGATGAGGCTGCGCCCGACGCGGCGGAATCCCAGGTTGTTCGCCTCCAGGATAAAGCGCAGCGCCTCCTCGCAGGTGACATCGACCAAACGGACGGTGATCGCCCCCTTGACCGACGCATCGGTGACGATGTTGAAGTCGCACAGCTTGGACAGGGCGCTCAGGACGTCGGCGAGCTCGGCGTTCCGCAGATCTATGGTGATGCGGCCATTCGGGGCCGCCGGGGGTTGGGACTGAGCCTGGGCCACCTGGGTCCCCGCCTTCGCGACGATAGCCGGCTGCGGCAGCGCGACGGCCCGCGGCTTGGACGAGGCGGGCATGGCGACCCGCGGCACCGCCAGGCGGGCCGCTAGCACATTCGGCGTGACGGCGCTGACCTGGTAGGTTGTAGGCGCTGTAAGGTCAATCACCACCCGGACGACGGGAGGACTGTGCTGAAACTGCCCCGCGCGCACCTGGAGCACCGGCGGCTGGTTGACGCGGAGTACCGCGGGGACGCCCCCGGCGAGCATGGCGCCGGGGATGTCAATGATCGCCCGATAGGGCGCATCCATGGTCGCCGAGCGAAATCGCAGGGGACCGGATCCGGTAATCGCCACCTGCACCATGCCGGGGAACATCTTCACACCGATCGACGTCACCCGCAGCGCAGGGACAGCAGCCGCTGTCTCCGGCCACGCGGAGGCCGCCGTCAACAGCGCCAGGATGAGGATGAGGGGAACCTTACGCATGGTACGAGGCCCGGTGCGCCACATGGGGTGTGTTCACTCCTCCTATTCGCGGTGCGAATCGCACTTCGAAGCGTTGTCCGTTTTCGATGAGCACGACCAATCCTTCCTTGGCATCGACCAACTCGACACGAATTCGCTCCTCGATCATCTCTCCCTGTGCCACGATGTACACCTTCCCGCCCAGGCGAATGATGGCCACGCGGCCGGTGTCTCCCAGCACGCCCACCAGCTGTGCTGTCGTCGCCATGGCCACCGGCGAGGGCGGTGTCCCACCAGGAACGCCCGGACCAGGAACACCGGGACCCGGTCCTCCCGGAAAGAGCGGCGGCGGCAACGGCGCCGGCGGCGGAAGGGAAACGGCCCCGGGACGAGCTGCCCCCGACCTCACCAGCGGAACGAAGGGGTTCGCGCGACCGGCAGCCTGAGGCGGCGGAGGCGGGACGACCGCTGGCGTGGGGGCCGGCTGAGGCGAAGCGATGACCGGTCCCGGTGTGGCGGCCGGTGTCGGCTCAGACGTCGGGGCGGGGGTGCCAACCGTCGTCGCGCTCTCCTGGCGGTTCGAGAGGAACAGCCACCCGAACACAACAACCGCGAGTCCGAGCGCGCCCACTGCAACCGGATATCGGCGAGCGAGAGTCAGAAGACGGTTCATTCGGCGTTAGCTCCTACAAGAGGTATGATGCGCTCACGTCCGCTCCCGCGATACCTTGCGTGAATCCTGTGAATTCGACATCCACAGGCGAAATCCTCCATTTCTGAGCCGTTTCACCCGCGCTGTGAGGCCTGACACGGCCGTTTCACCGAAGGTACCACTGAATCAGCGGCTCTCCCCAGAAGAGCGCGGCGATACCACCCGCGGCGAGAAATGGACCGAATGGCACGGGATCCTTGCGGCTCCGTATCCTGGCCGCAAGCAGCGCCAGACCCACCACGCCTCCGAGCGTGAAGCTGATGAACATCGCGGCGACGATCGTCGGCCACCCCAGAAAGGCGCCCATCACCGCGGCGAGCTTAATGTCTCCCCCGCCCATCCCTCCCCGGCTGAGGACCGCGATCAGGAGGAAGGCGAGTCCCGATCCCAGGGCCGCCAGGAGGGCGATTAGGAACCCGCGTGGGCCGTCTCCCCATGCCAGCAGCAGACCCACCGCCAGAGCCGGATAGGTGAGGGCGTTGGGAATGATCCGGTGGTCGAGATCGATGAAGATCACAATCACCATCAGGAGCGAGAAGATCAGCGCGCGCAGAGTGGCCGCGGACACTCCGAACCATCGCCAGGTGGCCAGGAAGAGCAGAGCGGTCATCACCTCGACCAGAGGGTAGCGCCAGGAGATCGGCGACCCGCAGTCCCGGCAGCGGCCCCTGAGGAACAGGAAACTCAGGACCGGGATATTGTCCCGCGCGCGGATGAGATGGCCGCAGTGGGGGCAGCGGGATCTCGGGGTGACGAGCGACTCCCGGCGCGGGAGGCGGTGAATCGCCACATTGGCGAAACTCCCTGCCATCGCCCCGAGCAACGTCGCCACGAACGCTTCAGCCATCCCGTACCTCTCTGGCACTGAAGGAAATTCCCTTCGCGCATCGAACACTACGCGGGAAGAGGTCAACCGCCGTGCGACTCTCCATCATCGGACTCACGATCGGAGCGATTCTCGGTCTCTCCTTCCCCCTCCTGGCTCAGCAACCGCCCGCCGCCCCCTCCCCCGTGCTGATCGTGCCCGGACAGAGCGTTGCCGGGGTGGTCCTGGGGCGATCGGTGCGCTCGGTGCTGGCCCGCCTGGGCCCGCCCTCCGAAACCCGGACAGTCCGCGACGGCACGCTGTACGTCTTCGCCCGATTCGGCATCACCGTGTACGGCGATGGAGACATCATCCGGGCGGTTTCTGCCGCCAACAGTCTGCTCCGCACGCCAGAAGGAATCGGGCTCGGCGCCTCCGAGGCCGACGTCCGCCGGGTGTACGGGGTGCAGTTCACGGACGCCGTGGTGGAAGGCTTCCCGGGTGTGGCATACGACCACCTCGGGCTCGCCTTCGGCTTCGATCGCGGCAGTGTCGCGGTCATCCTCGTCTTCTCCTCCCACACCCAGGCGCAGGCCGCCTTCGTCTCGCTGCCCTATGTCGAGGACCTGATGCCGTTTTCGCCGGACACCGAATACATGTCGCTGTCCGGTTACCTCCGGTACATGGTCTACCAGCAGAGTGGGGTCTGGCTCTCGTACAGGGAGTCGGGCAGGATCATCAGAGAGCAGCAGGCCCGCGCTCGCGGCTAGCTCACTCGGCGAGCAGCACGCGTCCGTTCCCCTCACGCTTCGCGTCCAGGAGTGCGGTATCTGCCTTCCGGATCAGATCCTCCGGTTCCCCCGCATCCCCGGGAAACTGCGCGATCCCGGCGCAGAGGCTCAACTTCACCGGGATCCCATTGTGACCGACGAAGACCTCACCGCTCACCGCCTCCTGCAAGCGGGTGATAAGGGTGAGACCGGCGGAGACACTGGTCTCCGGCAGGATGACGACGATCTCATCGCCCCCGAACCGGGCCGCGACGTCGACCGCCCGCAGGTTGCGCCGCACCACGGCGCACACCTGCGCGAGAATCTCATCGCCGATGAGGTGGCCGTGGTGTTTATTGATTTCCTTGAAGCCATCGAGATCCAACATCACGAGGCACATCGGCTTATCGTACCGGTCACTGCGCTGGATCTCCTCCCGCAGGCGCAGCGTGAAGTACCGCCGATTATAGAGTCCTGTCAGCTCATCGGTGATCGCCAGGGTCCACATCTTGGCCATCAGGTCGAAGTGGCTGAGGATCCAGGCGAGCTGGGCGGCGACCACCGAGATCGCCTGGAGATCCTCCGGCGTGAACTCCTTCGCGCCGCTCAACTTGCCGATGTTGAGGACCCCGACGATGCGCTCCTGCGTCCGGATCGGAATGACCATGGCCGAGCGCGGCCGGTTGTTGTTGCGGCGGGACGGGATCCGCCCGACGATGAGTCGAGGCTTCCCCTCGGTGACCACCAGGCCCGCGGGCCCCTCCGTCAACCCGACGCGCATGCCCGGCTGCACCTCTTTGTCGAGGCCCCGCGAGGCGACGATCGAGAGTTCGTCCTCCTGCAGCAGCATGATCGACCCCTGCTCGGCACCTACCCAGTCCAGCAGGCGGTCGAGATACCGCTCCAGGGTCCCCTCCAGGTCCTCCCCCGGTACGAGGTCCGCGGCGGTATCGATGAGCCAGTTGAGTGTCGCGTGAAGACGGATGGGTTCCAAACTGATAGACGTATGCCCGTCCGCGGGGATCTGTAGACTTGGCCGGGGGACCTACTGCACGCGCTCGTTTGAGCGCTGCCACTCGCTCACCATGACCGTGTTCGGCCCCAGGCGGCCGGCCTGGGTGAGCGTGTGGCGTGCGGCCTCAAGGAGGGCCGCCGGGTACTCACCGTGGAGCGGGAAGGAGACCACCCCGATGGAGACGGTCACGCCACTGACTACCAGGGTCTGCTCCTGGCGGACCTCGCCCGCCTTCACAGCGGTCCGGACCCGCTCGGCGACCACGCGCGAAGCTTCGATGGTAGATTCTGGGAGGATCACCGCAACGACCCCACCGTCGACCGGGCATCTGATGTCCACATCACGGGTCACTCGCCCCAGCGTCCCTGTCACCGCCGAGGCTGCCAGCTCGCCCAGCGCCGCCCCATACTGCCGCATGTACTCGTCGTAGCGATCATTCTGGACGAGGTGCAGGTACAGCGGGCGTTGGAAGCGGTGCGCGCGCCCGGATCCCCACGACGGA
>JANONS010000099.1:0-1597 GCA_031420915.1 Armatimonadota bacterium | reverse complement strand
TGCAGCATCGACCATAGGTCGATGACTCGGCAGGACTTGGCCTCATCACGCCAGAACCACGAAGGGGGCATGCCCCGCTTCACTCAACGCCGGAGGAACCTGATGCGCAGACTCATCATCCTGACCCTCGCCGTCGCCCTCGCCTCCGCCACCGTCGTCTTGCCGGCTGCGGCAGCGCCGGAAGTGACCCTGGAGTTCTGGACAATCTCCCTTCAGCCGTTCTTCACCGACTACATCAATAGGATAATCGCCGCCTATGAGCGCACTCATCCCGGGATTCGCATCCGGTGGGTGGACGTGCCGATCGCCGCCATCGAGCAGAAGCTCCTGGCCTCGCTGGCCGGAGGCGTGGCGCCTGATGTGGTCAATCTCGCCACGGATATGGTCATCCGCATGGCAGAGCAGGGCGTCCTCGTCGACATGGACGCCGCCGTGCCGGCAGCGGAGCGGCGGAAATACTTCGATGGGCTGTGGGCCTCGGCCCGCCACCGGGGACGAACGTATGGGATTCCCTGGTACGTGGCTCCGAACGTGATCGCCTACAACTCTGACCTTTATCGGAAGGCGGGCCTAAATCCGGTCGCCCCCCCGAAGACCGAGGACGAGCTGATAGCTCACGCGCGAACCATCAAGGACAAGACCAAAGTGTACGGCTTCATGCCCAACGTCGACGGCATCCGGCTGCTGCACCGGTTCCAGGAGAACGGTCTGCCCATCCTCAGCCCGGACAAGAAGCGGGCCGTCTTCAACTCGCCCGCGCACGTCGCCTATCTGGAGAAGTACGTGCAGCTCCTCAAGCAGGACTACTTCCCCGAGGACACGCTGCGGCGTGGCTACCTGGGCGCCACGGAACGCTACAGCGCAGGCCAGCTGGGCATCCTGATCACCGGTCCGCAGTTTCTCCTACGAGTAAAACTCGACAACCCCGACGTGTACGCCCAGACGTTCGTCGCGGCCTACCCGAAGGGCAGGGGGAACGTCCTCCACCTCCCGACGATGACGGTGGCCGTCCCCAAAGCGAGCAAGTACGTCAAGGAGGCGGTGGACTTCGGCCTCTTCGTGACGAACGACGACAACCAGCTGCAGTTCAGCAAGCAGGTGGTGATCCTCCCCTCCACGCGCGGCGCGGCGGCCAATCCGTACTTCAGGCAGGGCGGCGCGACCGCTGAGGACAAGGCGCGCAAGATCGCCGCCGCGGAATTGCCGTTCGCGCGGGATCTGAGCGTCGTCATACCCAACGCCTCGGACCTCAACAAGATCTTCCGCGAGGCGATCGAGAGCGCGTTCTACGGCAAGATGACGCCCGCGGAGGCCCTGGACTGGGCGGTCAAGCAGTGGAACGCCAGGTTGTAAGCCGCTGCGAGCGATTCGCCTACTCGCCGTCCTCACCATTCTGATCCTCCCGATAGGGACAACGGAGGCCGGCACCTCCGCCGTCCCTGACGCCTGGACGCCATCCGCGGCGCGCCCGATCATCATCCCGCAGCCGCAGTCGGTGCGGTGGCTGGATGGACCATTCGTGCTGAGCGCCGAGACCCGCATCGTCGTCGGTGATGATACCGCGACCGAGGATCTCTACGCGGCGCGTGACCTGAAC
>JANONS010000098.1:0-8684 GCA_031420915.1 Armatimonadota bacterium | reverse complement strand
GACCGTCGGCCGCATCGCCCTGCCGGCACACGATTGTCCCGTCGTCGAGCGTCTGCGGCTCCAGGTAGGCGGCGAGCCGCGCGAGCGTCACGCGGTCCAGGCGCGCAAAGAGCTCGACCTTCGCGAGAAGCTCAGCGTGCGCGGTGCCGGAAAGGTCGCTCATCGGCGGATCCTGCGGAAAACGTTCTCCACAGGCCGCCCACTGGCCTTCGAATTCCGCGCGCCCCCTTTCATCCCTGCATCCACGTCCGAGTATTCGACCTATGGACGATGTTCCATATGTGGATGTTGGGCGAAGGGGACTGGACTGATGGCCCTCCCCTGATGTTCAGGGCTGCGCGCGCAGGCTGTCAGCGAGATTGGGTGATGACGTCCACTAGCGCGGGCCGCTTCTCCCGCTTCACGACCCGCACCGCGCGCTCCAGGGCGGGACGCAGGTCGGCGGGATCCTCGATCGGTCCCTCCCCGTGGACCCCGAACGACCGCGCCAGCGCGGCAAAGTCCACCGAGGGATCGACGATTTGCAGCCCGATGTGGGCGTTCTCCACCGGGCGGCCCCGGGCCTTGGCCATCAGGATCTGGTGGTCCTCATCGTTGTAGTAGGAGCGGTTGTTGAACATCACGATAAGCAGCGGGATGCGGTGGTGGGCCGCCGTCCACAGGCCGCTCGGTGTGTAGAGCAGGTCGCCGTCGGGCTGGATGTCGATGCACAGGGCGTCCGTCCCCAGATGCGCCAGGGCGCCTCCCATCGCATGGCCGATGCCGTAGCCGACCCCGCCTCCCATCTGCGCCCCCACGTACTGGGAGGGAGTCGTCCAGTCCCACAAACGCCGGGTCCATCCGCGCAGCGTCCGGTTGACCAGGACCCACCGCTCATCCTTGACGACCTCCCACAGATCGGAGGTAAGGCGTGTGAAAGAGATCGGGCGCGCATTGCGGGCTCGCTCCGCCTCTTCCCGCCACCCATCTCGCAGGTTGCGCCGCATCACCTCGAGCTCGCGCCGCCGCGCCTCCCGCAGGTCACCGCTGGGGCCAGCGGGGCCGCCATCTCGCAGTAAGTCCCGGCAGAGCGCGGTCAGCGCCGGAAGGGCGACCGCGGTGTCGGCCGCGATGGGAAGGTCTACCGGCATGAGGCGCCCCTGCTCCTGGGCCCAGGCGCGCCCGGCCAGGTCGTTCAGGGAGATGTGGATCACCTTCGTCCCTTCCTTTATAAGCGGCCGTCCCACGCGGGACGTCCGGTCCGTGATGGACAACGCCTTCTGCAAATCGAAAACGTCGAGCGCCAGCACCACATCCGCCTGGGGCAGCAGCTGCCCCTCGGCTCCAGTGAGATCCAGGGGATGCGTGTTCGGGAAGTTGAACCGGCTCCCCAGGTCAACCACCGGCAGGGCCAGGACCTCCGCGAGTTCGACGAGCGCCTCAACGCCTTTCGGGTTGCGTCCCACGTAGTCGGCGAGGGCCACCGGATGCTCCGCCTCGACCAGCCAGCGCGCGGCCACCTCAAGCGCCTGGGGATCGCCCTGCACAGGGCGGGGAGGCGCGTAGCGACTGATCTCAGGAATCGGCACCGCGCCGTCCAGGCGCTGCTCCTGCAGCGCGGCGTCGAAGCAGAGGTAGACGGGGCCCCGAGGTTCGGTCATCGCGATGCGGTGAGCCCGGATGAAGGACTCGACGATACTCTGCAGGCTCGCGGGCTGATCGTCCCACTTCACATAGTCGCGCACCACCTGGCCCTGGACGAGGGCGGTGTGAACCCAGTCGATCCAGGGGCGTCGCTGCTCGACGGCCATGGGCCCCGTGCCGCCCAGCACCAGGACCGGCGCCCGGTCCAGCCAGGCGAGGTAGACGGCCATCGTGGCGTGCAGCAGGCCCACGATATTGTGGACGATCGCCGCCATGGGCCGTCCCTTCGCCTTACCGTACCCGTGCGCGACCGCCACGGCGATCTCCTCATGGGTGCAAAGGATGATCTCGGGTGAGCGATTGCCGCCGTAGTTGACGATGGAGTCGTGGAGCCCTCGAAAGGTCGCGCCCGGGTTGAGGGCGGCGTACTCCACCTCGTAGGCCTTCAACAGATCGACGATCAGATCCGATCCGTATTCAGTCATCGCGGCACAGACGCCTCAGATCCTCTCGGGTCAATCCTTTGATGAGATCTCGCACGTAACCGATCAGGGGGAGGGAGACACCCGCCTCCTCCGCGACCTCCATCGCCTCCGCCAGGTCTTTGTCCGGCCAGGTCAGGTTGATCAGGTCGAGTTCCCGCAGGACGTAACTATCTGCGCTGCTGGCCTGCAGTGCCTCGCGCAGGCGCGCCGCGTTCACGCCCAGGCGTCCTGCCAGCGTAAAGTATGCGTGGACCCCGGCCACGCCCGTCCACAGCAGGAGGTTGTTCACCATCTTGGCCACCTGGCCCGCGCCGACCTGCTCGCCCACATGAAAGACGTGATCGCTGAACGCCTCGAGGACCGGCCGGCACCGTTCGAAAAGCGCCCGCTCCCCGCCGGCCAGGACGGTGAGCGTCCCCGCCTCCGCGGCGCGCTGCCCCTTGGTCACCGGCGCGTCGAGCACCCCGACGCCTCTCGCGCGGGCGGCCTCGGCCACCTCCACACAGGTGGCGGGCTTCACGGTGCTGGCGATGATGATCGCGGCGCCGGGACGGGTACTCTGCAAGACACCGTTTGCTCCATGGATCACGTCCTTGACCTGAGCATCGTCCACGACCATGACGAGGATAGCGTCGCTCGCCTCCGCGAGGGCCCGCGGCGATGCCATTTCCCGTCCGCCCGCCTGGACGAAAGCCGCCCGCCGGCCCGGGTCGATGTCGAATCCTGTCACCTGGAATCCCACATTGAGCATGTGGCGGGCCATCGGCAGACCCATGCGGCCCAGACCGATCGCGCCGACGCGCGTAATCATCTCCTGTACACGTCGCGGCGGTGCGCAATCCGCAGAACAAGGTAGCCCCGATCTGTCCTGGCGTAGATCACCCGATAATCCCCCATTCGCAGGCGATACAGCCCTGCGAACCTTCCGCTGAGCGCCTCGCCGCGGCGTCCCTCGCGTATCAGAGCGCGCTCGATTGCTGTCAGGATGCGCAGCGCGCGCGGACGGTCGAGCCTCCGCAGGTCTCTCGCGACGGAGGCCTTGTACTCAACCTCGGCCGGCAAGGCGCTTGCGAAGTGCGGATGACATGATTATGGGGTCATCTTTGTCCCGCAGGCGATCCAGGGCGACCTGATAGTCTGCGTAGTCTTCCAGGTACGCCTCCAGCGCCTTGAGCACCAGGTAAGTCTTCGACCGCTCCGTCGTGGCGGCGAGCGTATCAAGCGCTTTGGCGGTAGCATCCGGCAGGCGAACTGAAAGGGGTACCGGCATCGGAAAACCTCCGAAGGATCAGATGTATTTCATGTATGACAAGTATAGCGCCCTGCGTCAAAGAGATCAACTCATGCGGGCAGGGGGAGGGTGGAACACCAGCGACTTCACCACGACCGGCACGGCCTCCGCATCGGTCATCTTCCGGCCGATATCCAGGTAGTCAAACTCCCCGACCTCGATCTCATCAATGGAAACTACCGGCCCGGGATAGCCCACCTCCTGAACCAGCAGCGCTCCCACCAGACCACCGATGTCCCGGTCGAAGACGAGCACGAGAGGCTCTCGCTCCCGTCCCGCCTGACGGACCGCCGCCGCGATCCCCTGAGCCAGCGCCCGTAGCATCCCGTAGCCCGGCTCGACCGCACACGAGAGGGCGAGCGCGCGGACGATTCCGCTCTGGAGATCGTGGCGTCCGAACGCCCGGAGAATCGTCTCGCGCACATCGTCAGCCCCGAACGGCGGCGTCCCGAGATCTCCGAGGTGCACGGGGATCACGGGCAGGTCCCGCAGCGGCAGCACGTCGTCCGCCGAGGTGTAGATGGTGCTGCCGGAAAGCTGCACCGTGTACTGCGAGAGGCCGATGACCGTGGCCCGGATCCTCTCCCGGGGCTCGACCACCGGGATGCCGAGTTCCGGAATCCGCCGCCGCAGCTCTTCGGCCAGCATCCCGCCCAGATCGCCAAAGTCTTTCGCTTCGCGGTCATAGAAATACTCCGCGACCCCACCGGAAAAGCACAGCCCATCGGCGCGGTAGCGCCCGGCGGGAGGCGAGGTCAGGAGGAGGCGCCGGCCCAGTTCGTCGAGCGGTCCGCCAGAGAGAAAGGTGATCGTCAGGTCGGCGAGCCGACGGGCCAGCGTCCGCCTGGCGTCGAGGGGCATGCGCCGCCCCCGGCGGAGGTCCATTCCCAGTGAGGCGGCCACCTCCCGCCCCGGTCCCTCGATCCTGCTGATCCGACCCGCAGCGTCGAATGCGATGAGCCTCGCCCCGATGCTCGCGGCAGCGGTCTCCGCGACTCGCCCCCGCTCCACAAGTGCCGCCTTGCAGGAGCCGCCGCCCAGATCAACGTTCAGCAGCGTGTTCCCTGCCTCGCGGGACCGCTCCACCGTCCCCGCGCCGTGCGCCGCCAGCATCGCCTCCAGGTGCGGTCCAGCGGCGACGCTGACGAACCGCCCCGCCCCCGCCGCGCTCGCCCGCGCCACGGCCGCGGCGTTGGCCTTCTTCGCCGCCTCCCCCGTGGCGATCACCACCCCTGTGTCCACCGTGTCAGGGCTGATATTCGCCTCCTGATAGGCCCGATCGAAGAAGGCCGCCAGACGGCGCCCATCAAGCCGCTCCGCGCCGAGGTAGGGTGTCAGGGTGATCGGGGACCGATACGTCACTGCACGCTCGACGACCTGGTACCGGCTCGACAGGTGCAGACCCCGGCGCTGCAGGATCAGGCGGGACACCATCAGAAGGGAGGTCGTCGATCCGATGTCGAGACCGGCGCTGCTGAGTTCGATGACCTCGGGGCGGACGACGCCCTCCGGCTCATGATGATGGTGATCATGGGGGTCGTGCGGGGGCAGGCTAGCCGACCTTCACGACCGCCGGCATCCGGGAGGCGACGCGAACCTTCGCCAGTTCCGCGTCGAACAGGCGCCGGATCTCAGGGGCCTCATCCTCATACTCGATCTGGTCGCCCCCGGCACGGAGACTCTTGTCCACGTTGTCCTGGTTCCACGCCAGTCCCGGCATGGGGAACTTCTTGCTCCCCCACCGCATCGCCAGGTACCGGGCTGGAGTGTCGCCGGCATTGAAGTGCTGGTGGAACCACTGCAGCGGGGGCACGAGCATGCTCCCGGGCTTCCAGTCGATGCGGATCTGCTCGCTCCCCTCCGGCCACATCAGCGTATACCCCTTGCCGCTGAGGATGATCACATGGGCCCCGGGGCCGTGCCGGTGAGCTTTCTTGTAGGTGCCGATGGGGAACTCGGAGACGTGGGCGATCATTGTGTTGTTGGCGACCTCGAACATGATGTTGGTGCCGCCGGCGCCGCGCTCCTTCCACTCAGCCAGGCGCAGCGACCGCAGGTCGGGGACGAAGTTGGTCTCCATGAAGCGGCCGACGAGGGACTTAGGCTCGGCGCTGAAGTAGTCCTCCTGTCCGGTGAAGCGGTCGGCGAAGACGAATGGGTTCTGGAAGACGAAGTCCATGTTGTGAAAGAGGTCGAGGACCAGCGGCGCGTCGGTCACGGCGACGTAGCGCACGGTCCGGTCCCCCTGCCCGTTGTGATGCTGGTGCCAGGCATTCAGCGGAACGGCGAAGAGCGACCCCTCATGCCATTCGAAGGTCCGCTTGGGGGATCCGTCGTACCACACCGTCGTCGCGCCCCGCCCGCTCAGAATGTAGATCAGTTCCTCGTACAGGTGCCGCTGGGGTTTGAGGCTTTGCCCGGCGGGGATTTCGCAGACGTAGGCGTCATTGGTGCCCCCGGTCCCCTCAAGGCCGATGTAGGCCCCCAACCCGCCTTTGCGCTCCCAGGGCGCGAGGGGGACCGTGTTGAGGTCTGCGACGAAGTAGCCCCCGTAGACGGGAATCCCCTCCCGCTCCAGCCACTGGTCGTAGGGCCGCTTCGCGTCGAGGGTCTTCTTCACCAACTCAGCCATCGTGCTACCTCCTCCCGGGACTGCTCCTCTGACTCCTGCGTCGCGCCTGCGGTCGTTTCACGCCAGCCGCGCTCGACCGCGCCGGCCGGCGGGCCGGGCGGGCCTCCGGCGCGTCTTCGAGCTGTTCGAGGTCATCGAACCCCATGTGCCGAAAGATGCGGTTCGTGGCCGCGATGAACCGCGCGGGGTGAAGGGTGTCGGCGTTGAAATGCTGGTGCACCGTATTGGGCGGGATGTAGACGATATCCCCCGCCTCCCAGTGAAACCGCTGAGGCTCGCTGGCCACCTTCCACTGATACCGGTCACCGATGGTCACATCCACGTCCCAGTGGAGGTCGTAGCCGCGTCCCTCCATGATAAAGACGAATTCCTCGGCCATGTGCCGGTGCTTCCCCGAACGGCTCCCGGGCGGGATCTCCTGAATGTAGGCATCGACGCTCTTGATGCGGACCGGCATCTTCTCGTTGACGAGGTGTTTGATCCGTCCGTGGCGGCTCTGTTCCCACGGCATCTCCTCGGGCTTCACCACTTTCTTTAACTTGCCGGCCTGCGCCGGGGCCGTCCGGGCCTCCTTCAACCGCTCCTGATAGTAGCGCGCGGTGCGCTTCCCTCGAGACCAGCGATCCCACTCCTCGTGCCGCATCCCGGGCCTCAATAGCCCGTGGGCTCGTAGCCCACCGGCTCCCTTGGCGCAGACTCGACCGTGCCCTGGAAGATCAGGTGCATGAACATGTAGAGAGGTTTGGCCTTGATGGACAGGATGCGCGCCGGGCGCAGCGGGTCGTCATTGAAGTGCTGATGGACGCACTGGTTGTGGATGACGAGCACATCCCCCGCCTTCCAATTGTAGCGTTTGCCGTCATGGATATCGTGGCCCTTGCCGTCAAGAATGTAGAAGAGCGCCTCGTTCTGATGACCGTGTTTGGCAGAGTGGCCGCCCGGGGCGAGTTCGATCATGTGGACGGCGAGACTCTGCATTCCCCCCTGGCCGGGCTCGACCAGCCACTTGTTCCAGGAGACCGGCCCCTTCTCCCAGGGCAGGTCCTTGCTCTTCGTGACCCTCGGCAGGCTGCGCAGCCTTCGGAAGTACTCCTTCAGACCGTACTCGCCGCTCTCAATCCCCCTGGTAAAAACGCGCGCCTGCCTGATCATCTGAAACCTCCCTCGGGGAAATACTGCTGCACCTACCTTGTTCGGCATTCAGGCGCGCTCTTCCTTGAACTCATCCGGCTGCTCTCTTCCGTGAGCGCGCTGCCGGGGCCGGCTACCTGTATCATACCCAAAACGCCTGGCACCGCCCGCTCGGGACCGGCGCACCCGCCGTCGGTTGCACGCCAATGTTAGCCGCCACGGCTCCGCCCCGGCCCTTCGGGTATCTGTGCGCCGTGCCAAACCGCCACAACCCACACCGTTTTCCCTTCGACGCGGTAGAAGAACCGATACGGCGCCACGATCACCTCTCGATAGGGCAGGTCGGGGAACTCGGGAAGGAGGCGGCCAGAGTTGGGGAATCTCTCAAGCCGCCTAAGAACGCTCTCCGCTCGGCGCCTGAACCGAACCGCGGCTCCCGGATCATCGCCGAGGATGTAGGCAACAGCACGAAGGAACTGCCTCCGCCCCGAGGGGGTGAAGCGGACCTTCACGGTCAGTCTTCAGCCAGCAACTCATCGGCCTCGGCCAGAACCGCGTCAAGCGCATGGCCCTTTTCCTTCGCAATCTCCCGTTCGCCCCGGGCCAGAAGCCGCAATAGCTGGCGCTCGTGCTCAGCCCGCTCATAGGCGTCCACGCTGAGAATGACCGCAGCGGCGCGCCCCCGCTGGGTGACTACCAAAGGCTGCTTAGAGTTGCGGACACGCTTGAGGGCAGCCGCCGCGTTCTGGCGCAGATCGGTGACTGGCATGATGTCGGGCATCTTCGGCATCGCTGTGCCCTCCAGGAGTACGCTTAAGTGTACCTCCAAGTACCAGGATCAGCAAGATGGAGCCTCGCTCCGTTCCTGGGGCGTGTGCGCCTAACGAGTGCGCCCAGCGGCGGGACGCGCGCGAAGGCGCGCGGGCCGACCTTAGTGCGGGATGACGACGCAGCGCTCGGGCGAGATCACCAGGTAGACCCGGCTATCCACCTGCAACGTCCTGGACGGGTGGATCTTCACCCGCAGGCGCTGGCCCGAGACGCTGATGTGCCCGTCGATGGTGTCGCCCAAGAACATGGCCTGCTCGACCTTCCCCTCCCACACATTGGAGCCGCCCGGCGGGACGTCGGCTACGTCAATATGCTCAGGCCGCAGGCACACGAGGACCTCATCCCCCGCGCGCATCCCCGCGGGCAGCGTGCACCGCAACGATCCGCAGGGTGTCTGGACCTCCCCCGAAGCGTCCGAGGCGGTGACCACGCGGCCGGAGAGGGTATTGGCCATGCCGATGAAGCCTGCCACGAACGGGTTGGCCGGGCGCTCGTAGATCTCCCGCGGGGTGCCGATCTGGAGAATGTGCCCCTCGTGCATCACGGCGACGATGTCGGAGAGCGCCAGAGCCTCCACCTGGTCATGGGTCACGTAGATGGTGGTGATCCCCATCTCCCGCTGCAGCAGTTTGAGTTCCACCCGCATCTGCTCCCGCAGTTTCGCGTCCAGGTTGCTGAGAGGTTCGTCGAG
>JANONS010000097.1:0-1879 GCA_031420915.1 Armatimonadota bacterium | reverse complement strand
TCGAGGGGATGAGACCCTCAGCGAGGAAAGCCCGCCGGGGAGTACTTTCCTGGCCGGCGTCTGCCGCGACTGGGAGGCCGCCGCGGACCCTGCCCGCGAGGCCGGCATCCGGGTGGTTCACCTGCGGAACGCGAATGTGTTCGCTGCCGGGGGCGGGTATCTTGGACCACTCCTCCTGCTCTTCCGCTTCGGCCTCGGAGGCAGGTTGGGTGATGGGCGACAATACCTGTCCTGGATCGCGATCGATGACTGGATCGAGGCGGTCTATCACGTGCTCGGTATGCCGTCGCTGCGCGGACCGGTCAACCTGACAGCCCCGGAGCCAGTGACGAACCGGGAGTTCACACAGACGCTAGCCCGGGTCCTCCGCCGTCCGGCGCCCTTTGTCGCCCCAGCCCTCGTCCTACGCCTGGTGATGGGCGAACTGGGGGGCGAGCTCCTCCAGAGCGCGCGGATGCACCCGGGCAAACTCGTCGCGTCAGGGTATGTCTTCCGCTACCCGCAGCTGGAGGGAGCCCTGCGCCACCTCCTCGGCCGCGACTGAGGGACGCTCAGGCTGACGCGCCGAGCCGTCCAACGAGCAGGAGCACGGCGAGCGCGACCAGCGTGAGCACAGCCACGAGGAGGGTGGCCACCTCCCCGCGGCCAGCCTGCACCGCATCGTAGATGGCGATCGGCATCGTCTGCGTGCGCCCGGGGATGTTCCCGGCCACCATCAGGGTGGCACCGAACTCGCCGAGGGCGCGGGCGAAAGCCAGCGCCACTCCGGCCGCGATCCCCCGGCGGGCCAGGGGCAGCAGGACGAACAGGAACTGCTGGACGCGGGTGGCCCCATCGATGTGCGCGGCTTCCCGCACGCTGCTCTCGACCTCTTCGAAGGCCGAGCGGGCGGTGCGGACCACATACGGGAACGACGCCACGGCGGCCGCCACCACGGCCCCCTGCCAGGTGAAGACGAGAGGCACCCCGGTCAGGCGCTCGAACAGGGACCCCAGCAGGCTCTCGCGGCCGAGCGCCACCAGCAGGTAGTAGCCCAGCACCGTCGGCGGCAGGAGCAGCGGCAGCGCGGTGAGCGATTCCACCACGCTCCGGCTCCGGGAGCGCCGTTCTGCAAGGATGTACGCGAGCAGGATCCCGGCGAGCGCGGCCGCCACGGTCGCCAGCGTAGCCACCCGCAGCGAGAGCCAGAGCGGCGACCAGTCGGTTCCCCTTGTGATCACGAGGCTTCCCCCGGAAGCTGGAAGCCGTAGCGGCGCAGAATCGACCGGCCATCCGGACCGATCACGAACGTCACGAAGGCTCGGGCAAGTCGGCTCTGCGGTGCGCGCGCGGCCACGCCGGCCGCCTGATGGATCGGCCGGTGAAGAGCATCAGGGATGAGCCAGTAGCGCCCCGCTGCGCGGACGGGGGGAGCAACGGCCAGCGACAGCGCGACCACCCCTACGTCCGCGTTCCCCGTCTGTATCCATTGCAGGGCCTGGCTGATGTTCTCTCCCAGGACCAGCCTGGGACGGAGCCGGTCGTAGAGGCCGGATGCCCGCAGCGCCTCGACGGCGGCCCGACCGTAGGGGGCGTGCTGCGGATTGGCAACGGCCACGAACCGCACGCGTCTGTCCAGCAGCACGCCGAGTCCCTTCGTGACGTCCAGCGGAGACGCCGTTCTGACCCACAGTACGATGCGGCCGATCGCATAGCGCCGGACGGTCTCCGGGACGAGCAGTCCCTGTCGCGCCAGCGTCCGGACGAACTCTTCATCCGCCGAGAAGAACACATCGAAGGGTGCACCCCGCGCGATCTGGGCGGCGAGCTGTCCTGACGAACCAAATGAGAGGCGCACCCGCGCGCCCGACTGCTGCTCGAACAGGCGCGCGATCTCCTC
>JANONS010000096.1:0-5426 GCA_031420915.1 Armatimonadota bacterium | reverse complement strand
TGTCGCTGTGACGCCAGCAGCGCCCGCGCTCGACCTGCTCGTTGGCGAGAATGGTCCGGCACTTGGGGCACCACCACTGCCAGCCCACGGCGCGGTAAGCCAGGCCACGGCGCAGCAACAGCAGAAACCCCCACTGCGTCCACTTGTAGTAAGAAGGATCGCTGGTCTCGAATTCCCGGGACCAGTCGTAGGAGCACCCCAGTAGCGTCAGCTGCCGCCGGTAGTTCGCCGCGTACTCCCGTGTCGTCTGGCGAGGGTGGCGGCCCCGCTGGATCGCCTCGTTCTCGGCGGGCAGTCCGAACGCGTCCCACCCCATCGGGTGGAGGACCGCAAAGCCCCGCATCCGATAGTAGCGGCTGAGCACATCGGTGGGAACGTAGTTCCTGCCGTGACCGACGGAGAGCCCTTCCCCTGAGGGATAAGGGAAGAAGTCGAGGACGTACTGCTTCGGGCCGTCGGAAGGATTGGGGGCACGGTAGGTCCCCTGCTCTTCCCACGCACCGCGCCACCGATCTTCGATGGCGCGGAAGTCATACTCGACGTTTACTTGCCTGATCCGAGTTCCACCGGCACCACCTCCTCTAACCACACCCGCCCCTATTTCACCACCACGTTGACCAGGCGGCCCGGGACGACGATGACATCGGCTACCTGCTTGCCGTCGACGAACCGGCGCACCTTGGCGTTCTCCAGCGCGAGCCTCCGCGCGTCCTCCTCGGTGATGTCCGCCGGCACCTGCACACGGTCCCGCACCTTCCCGTCCACCTGCAGCACCAGGGTGATCATCTCCGCGCGGGCGAGGGCGGGATCGTACGCGGGCCAGCGCTGCTGGTGGATCGAGTACGCCTCCCCCCACCTCGCCCAGAGATCCTCGGCGATGTGAGGCGCGATCGGGGCCAACATCAAGAGCAATGCGCGCACCCCTTCCCGCCAGGCGTCGGTCCGGCCCACCGGGGTGGATCTGGCCCGCCCGAGGGCGGTCGTCAATTCCATCAGCGCCGAGATCGCGGTGTTGAAGCGGAACTGCTCCAGGTCGTCCGTGACCCGCTTGATCGTGGCATGGATCCGATGGCGCAGCTCACGGATTTCAGACGCGGCAACGCCCCCGTCACCCTCCGGCTGCGGCTCGACGACCAGAGCCCACACCCGCTGCAGGAAGCGGTGGGCCCCCTCGATCCCCCGGCTGTTCCACGGACCCCCGCCCTCCCAGGGACCGATGAACATCAGGTAGGTGCGCACGGTATCGGTGCCCAGCGCCGTGACGAAGTCATCCGGGTTGACCACGTTCCCCCGCGACTTACTCATCTTCTCGCTGTCTTCACCCAGGATGATGCCCTGGTTGACCAGGCGCACCATCGGCTCGTCGAAGTCCACCAGTCCCAGATCACGCATGACCTTCGTCCAGAACCGCGTGTAGAGCAGGTGCATCACGGCGTGCTCGATCCCGCCGGTGTACTGATCGACCGGAAGCCAGTGGAGCCCCGCCTTTGGGTCGAAGGGCCGCGCGGCGTCGTGCGGGCTCAAGTAGCGGTACTGATACCATGACGAATCGATGAAGGTGTCCATGGTATCGGTTTCACGCTCGGCCTCCTCGCCGCCGCATTGCGGGCAGCGCGTCTTCCGGAACCCCTCGTGGGACTTCAGCGGGGACTCCCCGGTGGGCATGAACTGGGCGTCCATGGGCAGCGTCACCGGCAGGTCCTCGTCGGGCACCGGGACCGTGCCGCACGTCTGGCAATAGATGATCGGGATGGGGGTCCCCCAGTAGCGCTGCCGGCTGATCAGCCAGTCGTGCAGCCGGTAGTTCACCTTGCGGCGGCCGGTGCCGCGGGTCTCCATCTCCTCCGCGATGCGCTGCCATCCCTCCGCGCTCGGCAACCCATCGAAGGGACCCGAGTTCACCATGGTGCCCTCGTCCAGATAGGCCTCCTCCAACTCCCCGCCCTGCCACCCCGGCGGGGCGATCACGACGCGGATCGGGAGACTGTACTTGCGGGCAAACTCGAAGTCGCGCTGGTCGTGCGCGGGGACACCCTGGATGGCGCCGGTGCCGTACGTCAGCAACACGTAGTCGGCGATGAAGATCGGCACCGCTTCACCGTTCACCGGATTCACCGCGTAGGCACCGATCGGGACGCCGTCGCGTTCCTTCTCCGTGGACAGGCGCTCGATGTCGGAGGCGCGGGCGGCCTTGAACTTGTAGACCTCCACCTCTGCGCGCCGCCCTGGTGTCGTCAGGTGATCCACCAGCGGATGCTCGGGCGCCAGCACGGCAAAGGTCATGCCGTAGGCTGTATCCGGCCGCGTGGTGAAGACCGCAAACGACTTGCCCGGGTGGTCCCGGACAGGCAGGGAGAACTCCACCCCCTCGCTCCGTCCGATCCAGTTCTTCTGCGCCACGCGGACCCGCTCTGGCCAGTCGAGCCCGCTGAAGTCCAACAGTTCTTCCGCGTAGGTCGTAATCTTCAGGAACCACTGCTCCAGATTTCTCTTGATGACCGGCGTGCCGCAGCGTTCGCACACCCGGTTCTCCCCCACCACCTGCTCGCGGGCCAGCGTCGTGTTGTCCCGGGGGCACCAGTCCACCGGGGCCAGGGCCCGGTAGGCCAGCCCGCGCTCGTACATCTTCAGGAAGAACCACTGGTTCCACCGGTAGTAGCCGGGATCGCAGGTGACGATCTCGCGCTCCCAGTCCCACATCGCCCCCATCGAGCGCAGCTGCCGCCTCATCCGCTCGATGTTCTCCATCGTCCAGGTGGAGGGATGGATGTCGTGCTGAATCGCCGCGTTCTCCGCGGGAAGGCCGAACGCGTCAAAGCCGATCGGAAACATGACGTTGTATCCCTGCATGCGCCGGTACCGCGCGGCCGCGTCACTGGGCGCCATGGCGTACCAGTGGCCGATGTGCAGGTCTCCGGATGGGTACGGGTACATGGTCAGGAAGTACCACTTGGGGCGCGGATCCCCATCCGCCGCGTGGTAGAGCCGGTCGGCTTCCCAGCGGGCCTGCCACGTCCGCTCGATCGCCTGCGCGTCGTAGCGCTCTGCCGGTTTCACCGCGTCTCCCTCCCGTAAACAGCACAGCCGCCTCCGTCTCAGGGACGAAGGCGGCCTCCGTGGTACCACCCTGCTTGGCAGGTCAACCCATCCCACCGGTACCCCGGGGGTCCTGGTGGACCGGAGGGGATTCGAACCCCCGACCTCCTGCATGCCATGCAGGCGCGCTCCCAACTGCGCCACCGGCCCGGTACCTGCCCGCTTGGCCCCCGTCACGTGGGGAAAACGTCGCAGGCTACTTCATCCTCACCCGCGCGGCTCCCGGACGAGTTCGGCTGCCCCCCGCCGCCGGCTCACACCGCCCCGGCTCGCTCAGACGCAAGGCGTCACCTACTACTTCCGGTCATCGCCCGTGAAACTGACAACTGATTATACGTACGGGTATTCTGGAGCGTCAAGGCGCCGTCAGGCGGGGTGTTTGTGCAAATCCGGTCGGAGTGGCAGGGACGTCCTCTCGGGAGAAGCAGGCGAAACCTTCCATACGGCTCGCAGAAAAACTGCAACGATGGCAGGGTCGAACTGCGTGCCCGCCGCCGCCCGCAGCCGCGCTATGGCCTCCTCCTGCTGGAGGGCCCGGCGGTAGGGCCGGTCGCTTGTCATCGCCTCATAGGCATCAACCACCCCCAGGATGCGCGAGAGGAGCGGAATGTGCTCGCCCGCCAGCGCGTCCGGGTAGCCGCTGCCATCCCAGCGCTCATGATTGTGCCGGATCGCTTGCTTGACGTCCTCTGACAGCGGCGCATCCCGGAGAATCGTAAAGCCCGCCGCCGCGTGTCCCTCCATGACGGCGTATTCCTCCGGCGAGAGCGGGCCTGGCTTCATCAGGATGGCGTCGGGCACGGCGATCTTCCCCAGGTCGTGCAGGTGCGCCGCGATGTGGACCTCCTCGATCGCTCGCTCCCCGAGGCCCATCGCCCGTGCGACCGCCCCCGCCAGGCGGGCGACCTTCAGCGAGTGGTCGCCGGTGTAGGAATCCTTCAGGTCAATCGCGCTCGCCAGCGCGCGATAGGTCCCCAGGTGGGCCGCGACCAGGTCCTCCTGCTGCTTGAGCAACCGCTGCGAGGTGCGCCGCATCAGCACGAAGACGGAGGCATACAAGACCAGCAGCCCGGCGGGCACGGTCGTCCAGATCGTCCGGCGGATGCCGGCGAGGCGCTGGTTGAGCGGGGCCAGATCGTAATAGATCTCAAAGGCGCCAACGGGTCGCGGTTCGCCCTCCACGCTCACCGGGACAAACACGCGCGCCACCCCCGCTGACACCGGGGCGTCGCCCTCTCGGGCCAGGACGAACTCCCGGTATCCCTCGTCGGTGGAGAGGTCCGCCGCCACCGCGGCTGGAAGACGACCCGGCTCGGAGATGTTGCTATACAGGAGTTGACCGTCGAGCCGCCACAGGTGGATCGAGAGGATCTTGCCGGAGATCTCGCGCCGCCGGAACACCGTATCCAGCACCGCCCGGCGCTCTGAGGAAAGCTGCCCGCGGAAATCGGTGGGGTCGAGCCAAGCCGACGTAGTCCGGATCACGAGTTCGGCGGCGTCGTACGCCCCGGCGTCGATGGCAAACGCGTAGACCGCCCGGACCGTCAGGACCGACAGGCCTACCGCCAGTCCAAGGGCTATCGCCGCTGTGAGCAGCGTGAAGCGCTGAAGCAGCGTGAGCCGGGACCACAGCCTGGTCATCAGCGGGGACATGCCCGCCTGGCGGAGCGCCTAGACATGAGGTCTACGCGCGGCCGCATCTGTGTATACACCTTAGTGACCCAACCGGAGTTAGAGAGGTAGTACTGGCCTCATGCGGATCCTGACGGTTGCGACGCTGTGTGCGATCGGCCTGCTGGCGGCCTTGTGGGTGGTCCCCGGCGCCAGACCGTTCGATCTGGGCATCATCATCCGCGACCCGATTGTGCTGCGGCAGGTACAGCACATCGTGCCGGCCAGGCTGCTCGCCTGGCAGGGCGGCTCGCCTGCCTCGGCGCCGTCACCCGAGCAACGCGGTGTGGCGCCCGAACGCTTCGCCTCCCGGGGGCCTGAACGCGCGGCGGCCCGCGCGGCTGCACCCCGCACCCCTGCCCCTCAATCCCTGGCCCTCCGCACGGCGTCCACCGCATACGCCGCTGGCCCTCGCCTGTGGATGGGTCGGGTGCGCCGTCAAGCTGCGGTAACCCTTGATGCGGCCGATTCGACCGAAGCCTCCATCGCGAGGGACGCGCAGGAGACTGCCACCGCCCTCCCCCCGGATGAGTCTGCCCAGCCTGCTGAGGAGCCTGAACCGACGGCCACGCCTGCAAGCACGGCGGCGAACAGCAACCCTCCGGCCAATACGTCCGCGAACAGTAACAGCGCCCGCGAGCCGGGCGACCACCACCGCG
>JANONS010000095.1:0-2892 GCA_031420915.1 Armatimonadota bacterium | reverse complement strand
ATCGACTATCGACACCTTGCCTAACATCCCGTTTGACTCTCAATACTGGATCTCCGGTGGGCAGACCCCCGGCTTACTTCAGCTCGTCCAATCAGCTTGTCTCGCTGACCGGAAGCACCGGAGCGTCAAGCATCACGACCGGGGACATGGGTGACGACGACGTAGTTACCCAAATCCGCCGAGCGCGCATCAGATTCGAGCAAAAACCCACCACGGCCTCGGCGACTGGGTATTACAAGATGAACGAGGGCGATTCCCTCACGACAGGCCCATCTGGGAATGTCAACGATGGCAAGTTCGACCTTCGCCAATCCGGCCGATATCACCGCATCCGTTTCGACCTGACCGGCGATCACAAAGAGTATGCGTGGGACGCAAGGCCGATCAAATCGGGGCTGAGATGAGGCTCGAAGAAAACCCGCTACTCCCGACTGAGAGCGGAGCACTGACGTTCACGCTTTCGCGCCTGTTCCGCTCGATTGCTCAAAAGGTCAACGGTCTTGCTGACGGGCGATTGGTGGCCCGCGACCTGACCAGCACCGCAGCCCCAACAACAGGGATGTACGCGAAAGGGGACATCGTTTGGAACAGCAACCCGAGCGAACTCGGGGCGGCTGCAAGCAAATACGTTGTGATCGGCTGGATCAACATCACCGCAGGAACACCCGGCACCTTCGTCGCATTACGTTGTCTGACTGGAAACTAGATGGCTTACCAAAATCCTTACCTCGGCGAGAGCAACCCCTACCTTGAGGGCCAGATCGACGCTGCCCATAGCGATGTCGTTCGCAATTACAACCTGACCACGCAGCCTGCCTATAACTCGGCCATGGTCAAGTCGGGATCGTTCGGGAATTCTGGCATCCAGCAGATGAACGAAAACGCGCAGCGCAATATGCAAGGATCGCTTGGCGACATCTCCACGCAGATGCGCGGGCAGGACTACCGCGACCGGCAGGGGATGTATCGCTGGGATCAGGAAATGAACCGCAACCTGTTCAATGATGCCTTCGGCCAGAATCAATCGAACGTGCAGCTAGGCATGGGGTTGCTTGGTCAGTTGAACGGCTACAACCAGCAGGACTTGCAGAACGCGAACCGCATTCAAAACACGCCGCTCGACTACTGGCAGCAGTTCAGCAACAGCGCCAACGCTGCGGGCGGGATGGGCGGCACTCAGACAGCCAATCAGGGCACGTCGTCAAGCCCTTTGACTGCGGCTCTCGGCGGCGCGCAGCTCGGCAGCTCTGCCATGAACTGGTGGACCGATCAGAACAACCGCAACAACTGGTCTAACAACATCGGCACCAGCGGCAACAACTACAGCGGCTCTAGTAGGGACTACTCGGCGCCGAACTACCAGAACGAAATGGACCGCGGGTACATCATCTAATGAAGTACGCCACTGTCCGGTATTCGCTGAAAACTCCGAAAACGGCGGTTCCGGCGAACTTCGGTCCCGGCGACATGCGCGGCAAGCGCGACCTCGCCATAAAGGATGCGCATGAACAATGCGCATTGATGGCTCCGGGTTCCGTGCGACAGAAGCTCTACGCACTACAGGAACAGGTAGGCACTCTGCCCGAGGCGGAATGTCCGCTGCAACACGTATTCGCACCGGGGGCATATGCCAGAACCATCTTCATTCCGGCCGGCACGGTGATCGTGGGCAAGATTCACAAACACCGGCATCTAAACATCCTCTCAAAAGGCAGGGTGTCCGTCCTGACGGAATCGGGTGGGATGCAAGACCTTGAGGGCCCGTTGACGATGGTCTCCGATCCGGGGACCAAGCGGGCGGTGTACGCCCACACAGACACGACGTGGACCACGATCCACCTGACGGATGAGACGGACCTCGACAAGATCGAGGAGCACGTTATCGCCAAGACATACGACGAGTACGAGCAATTCAAAATAGGGGTGACGCTATGACATGGGGCGCAGTGGCCGGTGCGGCTATCGGGGTGGTAGGTAGTGCGATGTCTTCGGACGGTGGTTCGTCTGGCGGTGGCGCAGGCGCGTCAACGGCGAGCAAAGACCCTTGGATGGCCGCACAGCCTTGGATGCGCAGCAACATCGCCCAAGGTCAAAACCTCCAAGGCCAGTATCAGAGGGCGCCTTTCAACGAAGCCCAGCTCCGGGCCTATGGAAACATGGGCGCGCAGTCGGACTACATGCGCCAGCTCGTCCCCGGTCTTTTGGGTACGGCCAGTCGTCAGCAACTGGGTTGGGATCGCTCCAACCCCGACGCACGACCAGAAGCCTATAGGTTTGATGCATCGGGGCCGTCTGGCGGGCTTCTGGGCTCACTGACGGGGCAGGCACTGGCGAACTACGGTGCAGCCAATCCAACGCCTCAGGCGCCGCAGATGCAGCAGGGCCGGCGCGGCACGTTTACCAACCAGATCAGCGACCCGGCGAACGAACGGGGGATGAGCTACTTCCGAGGAAATACGGGCCTGACCCACGGCGAGAACTCGGCGCTTTTCGGTCAAGGCATGTCGCCTGATTCGCCCGCTGTCTTCAACGGTGGCTTTGGAGAGTTCAAGTATGGAATGGACATCCCAGAGCCGGGCACAGAAGCCTACAGGGACATGATGGAATATTTCCAGTACGGCGGGGCCGATCCCTACGGCATCTATCAGATGTCCACTGGCAAACCGACGATGTGGGGCGGTCTACTACACGGCGGCAACGGCGGGCCTGGTGCGGGTGGCATCGGTGCGGCTGGTGGTGCTGGTGCAGGTAGTGCGGCCGGTGGCCCCGGCTGGTAAGGATCAATATGGGATTGCTCGACTTCCTCGGCACCGAAGAGGCCAAGATGGGCCTCGGGTTGCTCGCTGCCTCTGGTCCCTCTACGCAGCCCATGAACGCTTTCCAGCGCATCCA